>CAZZJX010000060.1:0-6861 GCA_964654845.1 uncultured Dehalococcoidales bacterium | reverse complement strand
CCATACAACCCTGTATCCGGCCTGCCATTTCGTGCTCCTTCACGGGCACGGCTACGAGTCTTTCGTGAGATCTTACGTGGAGCAGGCATCCAGACAACGCAGCGGGTTCGGAGGGGAGTCGACATTGACGCTGCCTGTGGACAGCTGCGGCGACAGATGGAGAAGGTTCGCAAGTAGAAAACCACAGTTGGCCCGTGACTATCGAGGCGATGACAGTCTTGAAAAGAAAAGCGACAAGTCAACTTGTTGGTGGTGTCTTCAATCCATGAATAGCAGTCACGCGCTATGTCTGGACGCTTGAGCCCCATGCTTGTCGCCGGGCTGTTTTCAGAGAGAACGTTGTCGCGCAGATGCTGTTCGTGGATGGGCAACAGAAGGGTGAGCACAACGTCCGTGAGCAGATCCTTAGCGGCACTTCGGGCTCGAGATTACGAAACCGCTGCTCTACCTCTGAGCTACGCTGGCCCTTTTTGAATTTTCGCGCACTATTATAGCACATAATACCCTACAGATTGTCTTTCCTACCTACGTCTCGGGACCTACGGTAGCTTTCACCGGCAATATGGCAATTCACCGCTGGTCAAGTCAAGTTCTTGTGCCAAGCGCTCTTTGTTTTCTTATGTTATAATTCGTTCACCATATCGGGAGGAAGAGATCGATACCGAGCGCCTGCGTCAGATACTTTCAAAGGTGAAGTCCGGGGAAGTGGTCGTTGATGATGCCGTGGCCCAGCTCATCGACCTACCCTATGAGGAGATGGGCTTCGCCAAAATTGACCATCATCGGGAATTGCGATGTGGTTTCCCTGAGGTGGTTTTTGGTCCAGGGAAAACGGCGGAGCAGGTCGCCGCTATTGTCCAACAACTCGCCTCCACCTCCGATCGGGTGCTGGTGACCAAGGTCGAGCAAGATTGCTTTGATGCGGTGCACCAGCTTGTTCCTGAGGCGTCATACCATCCCGTAGCTCGGGTAATCGCCATAGATCGGGCAAAAGAGGCGCCTTCGCGCCCAGGGGTCATGGTGGTATGCGGAGGAACTTCGGACATACCTATTGCTGAAGAGGCGGCGGTCACAGCGGAGGTAATGGGGAATGTGGTGGAGCGCTCCTACGATGTTGGCGTAGCCGGCGTTCATCGTCTTCTCGGTCATCTGCCCAAGCTTCGCCAGGCAAAAGTGGTGGTAGTGGTAGCCGGAATGGAAGGGGCACTCCCCAGCGTGGTCGGCGGGCTGGTGGCGGCGCCTGTGATTGCGGTGCCTACCAGTGTCGGCTATGGAGCGAGCTTCGGCGGGCTCACTGCGCTGCTGGCTATGCTAAATAGCTGTGCCGCCGGGGTATCGGTAGTGAACATCGATAATGGTTTCGGGGCAGGCTATCTCGCTGCCTTGATTAACCGCTAATCCTAGTCAAGGTCCAGTAATCCCGAGTCCTGTTGTAAGATCTCGATCTCCTGAATAGTTTTACCTTCAGCGGATGTCGATTCCGGGGTCTGTTGTAAGGTCTCGGCCTCCTGAGCCGCCTCCTCAGGTGCTAGTGATTCAGGGGTCTCGATCTCCTGAGTAGCTTCGCCTTCAGCGGATGTCGATTCCGGGGTCTGTTGTAAGGTCTCGGCCTCCTGAGCCGCCTCCTCAGGGGCTTGTGATTCCGGGGTCTGCGGCAGGACCTCGATCTCCTGAGCAGTTTCAGCTTCAAGGGATACCGAATCTGGGACCTGTTGCACAACGTCGGTCTCCTGAGCAGCTTCAATGGCTAGGGATTCCAGCATCTCGGGTAGGGCCTCCACCTCCAGCGGAGCCTCAGCTTCCGGGAGAAGATGACAGTATGCCGGGATCAATTTTCCGATAATCACGTTCTCCTTCAGCCCCCGCAGCCTATCCGTCTTTCCTGCCAACGCTGCCTCGGTAAGCACCCTGGTGGTCTCCTGGAAGGAGGCTGCCGAGAGAAAACTATCAGTATTCAGCGAGGCTTTAGTAATACCGAGGAGTACAGGTTGGGCTGTTGCCGGGTCCCCTCCCTCTGCCAGGACCTTGGCATTGATGTCATCGTAGACAAAGCGGTCGATTAACTCTTCTGGTAGTAGCTCGGTGTCACCGGGGGAATCGATGCGAACCTTACGCAGCATCTGGCGAACAATAACCTCGATATGCTTGTTATTTATATTTACTCCCTGAGAACGATAAACCTTTTGCACTTCGTCCAACAGGTATTCCTGGACCGCCTCCTTTCCCATGATACGCAGAAGGTCCTGGGGGTCTACCTGTCCCCCCGTGATTTGTTGACCGGCCCTAACCCAGGCATCGTTTTCCACGGTGATGTGGGATGAGGGGGGGACGGAGTATTCCCGTTCCTCCTTCTCTTCATACCAGATGGATATTTGCTCCTCCTCCACACTCACCACACCAGCTACCCTTGCGATGAGAGAGCTGGACTCTGATGCCACAGTAACCTCTGTTTCAGTTGGTGCCGCAGGCTCTGCCAGTATCTCTCCTATGTCTACCAATTGACCACTTTCGACGCAAGACTGCCATTGCGGAAGTAGTGGGTATTCATCGGAATAAAACTGAGAATTTGAGACCTTAATTCGACGCTCTTCCTCGTTATCGACAACCTCCACTTGACCATCGAGCTCAGAAATTATCGCATGGAGTTTTGGTGAGCGAGCCTCGAAAATCTCCTCTACACGAGGAAGTCCACTGGTGATGTCCACTCCGGCGACCCCTCCAGTATGGAAAGTGCGCAGGGTTAGCTGGGTTCCTGGCTCACCGATGCTTTGAGCGGCAACGATGCCCACCGCTTCTCCTATGTTGACCAAGTGTCCTCGCGCAAGGCTCCACCCGTAGCAACGCTGGCAAACTCCATGACTTGATTGACAAGTTAGAGGCGACCTAACATAAACTCTGGTAATCCCTGCTGATATGATTTCCTCAACCTTCTCCTCGTCAATCTCCTCGTTTCTTTCCACGATGGTCTCACCAGTATCCGGGTGCACTACTTTCACTGCAGTAAATCGCCCCAATATGTGTTGCGCAAGAGGTGGCGATATGCTTCCCTCTGCTGCTTCATGGACCCAAATTCCAGCGGTGGCACCACAATCCTCATCAACGGTGATAACTTCTTGGGCCACATCGATAAGCCGCCTGGTGAGATAGCCGCTGCCCGATGTTCTGAGCGCCGTATCCGCCAGCCCCTTTCTGGCGCCATGGGTGGATATGAAGTACTCGTGCACCGAGAGTCCCTCCCGGAAGCTCGACTTTATGGGGAGCTCGATGATCATCCCTGATGGGTCGGTCATCAAGCCTCGCATTCCTGCCATTTGCCTAATCTGTGCAATGTTCCCCTTGGCGCCGGAGACTGTCATGAGATAGACTGGCCCATAGCGATCAAGAGAATCGGCCAGGGCATCAGAGACCTTATCTGTGGTTTCCATCCAGGTGGCCACGGTACTATTGTAGCGTTCTTCGTCGGTGATCAGTCCCTGTTGAAATTGCTTTTCTATCTCAGCAACCCTTGCCTCTCCCTCTTCTAAGAGTCTTCCCTTGGACTCAGGAGCCTCGATATCATTCATAGCAATGGTGGTTCCTGACTTGGTAGCATATTGAAACCCTAATCTTTTGATATTGTCAGTCACCTCAGCAGCTTTTTCACTCCCAGACAGCTTGTAGCACTTAGCGATCACCTGCTTCAGGGACTGTTTATCCATCACGTTATTGATGAAGCGGAGTTCCTCAGGAAGCACTTCATTAAAGATGAGACGACCAACAGTGGTTTTCATTCGCTCCCCGTCCCCCCCAATTCTGAGTTCGAGCTCCGCCTGGATATCTATGACTCCAAGCTCGTGGGCTAGGATAGCCTCCTCGGTGTTATTGAAGATCATTCCCTCACCTTTAGCTCCGTCCCGCTGAAGGGTCAGGTAGTAGCAGCCCAGTACCATATCCAGTGTAGGCGCCACCACCGGCTCGCCGGAAGCTGGCAGGAGCATGTTATGGGTTGAGAGCATTATCTCCCTTGCTTCCCTCACTGCATCACGGGAAAGGGGCGCATGGACTGCCATTTGGTCGCCATCGAAATCAGCATTGAATGCGGCACAAACCAATGGGTGGATCTGGATGGCGCTGCCATCGATAAGAACGGGCTCAAAAGCCTGAATACCAAGACGGTGAAGGGTAGGGGCACGGTTCAACAGAACTGGCCTTCCCTTGGCTATCACCTCCAAAGCATCCCACACCTCGGGCCTCTCCCGTTCTACCAGCCTTTTGGCACTTTTAATGTTATGGGCATAGCCTTGGATGATGAGGCGATGCATCACGAAGGGTTTGAAAAGCTCAAGGGCCATCTTCTTGGGGAGACCGCACTGGTGCAACTTGAGTTCGGGGCCAACTACGATCACTGAGCGCCCGCTGTAATCCACCCTTTTACCCAGCAGGTTCTGGCGAAAGCGTCCCTGTTTACCTCGGAGCATATCTGATAGCGATTTCAGTTTGTGGTTTCTCGAAGTGGTGATAGGGCGTCCCCTCCTGCCATTGTCAATGAGGGCGTCCACTGATTCCTGAAGCATCCTCTTCTCATTGCGAATAATGATCTCAGGGGCACCAAGCTCCAGTAAGCGTCGCAGCCTGTTATTGCGATTAATCACCCGCCGGTATAGGTCATTGAGGTCTGAGGTGGCAAATCTCCCCCCATCTAATTGAACCATAGGACGAAGTTCCGGAGGCAGGATAGGCAGCACAGTCAAGATCATCCACTCTGGCTTATTGCTGCTCCTCCTCAGCGCCTCGACCACCTTAAGCCTTTTGATAGCCTTCTTTCTTCGCTGTCCGGTGCTGGAATAGATCTCTTTGTACAGTGTTTCGCGAAGCTTCTCCAAATCGAGATTAGTGAGTATGTCCAGAATTGACTCAGCCCCCATACCCCCTCGGAACACATCGCCATACTTATCCTTAAGCTCATGATACCTGCTCGGGGAGAGCAGGGTGAAGCGACGAAGCTCTTCCAGTTCGTCGACCCCGGTGCTAAGCTCCTCCAGCAATTGCTTCTGCTCTTCACTAGCCCCTTGGTGAAGCTGGTTTATTTCCTCCATCGCCTGATTTTGCAATTGCTTGATCTTATCGTCGGTTTTAGCATCTATCTCTTGAACAGCGCTGGTAAAACTGCCTTCACTCTCATCGATCTTTTGCTGTGCTGCCTCTCCAAGAAGCTCAATGTGAGAATGAGTGACCTCCGTGCCTTTGGACACAATGGTGAGGTCACCAAAGGTGATTTTCCCTGACGCCTTCCTGTTCATACCCTTTTCTAGCTTCTCCTGGAGAGAATCTCTCAGGCTCAGTATCAGGTCAATTGCGCTAGTGTGCTCCTCTTCAATAGGCTCTCTTTCATCGCGCCTAATAGACTCAAGCTTGGTAATCTCTTCTTCGAGTCGGCTTTTGATATCCTCCACCCTGTCGCGTGTCAATTCCTCTCGGCTGGCGACCTGTTGGAGGATATCCTCCCGCACCCGTTTTATCGCTTCACTTCTCGCTGCTTCATCCACGTTAGTGACTATGCAATGAGCGAAGTAAATCACACGCTCCAAATTGCGTGGAGAGATATCGAGAAGAAGGCCTAACCTGCTAGGGGTTCCTCTTACAAACCAGATATGACTCACTGGGGCGGCGAGGTCAATATGGCCCATCCTCTCACGGCGTACCTTGGCTCGCGCTACTTCCACTCCGCATTTATCGCAGATAATGCCCCGATAACGCACCTTCTTGTACTTGCCGCAGTAGCACTCAAAGTCCTTTGTTGGGCCAAAGATGCGCTCACAGAAAAGCCCATCCTTCTCTGGCTTCAGAGTACGATAATTGATAGTCTCGGGCTTAGTCACTTCACCCCATGACCAACTCCTGATTTGTTCTGGCGAGGCCAGAGAGATCCGTACAGAGCTAAATTCGTTAACCTCAGGCATTGCTACCTCTCCTGAAATCCTCCTGTTCTCGACCTAGGGAAGTCTAACCCCAAATCCTCTACCAAAGACATCTTATCCTCCTCTTCATTGAGCACCTCTACAGCAAGCCCCAGGCTTTGCAATTCCTTGACTAGCACCTTGAAGGATTCTGGCACCCCTGGCTGCAGGATATCCTCCCCTTTAATAATGGACTCATAGGTTTTCGCCCGACCAACCACATCGTCTGACTTAACGGTGAGCAGCTCCTGAAGAATATGAGCAGCACCGTAGGCCTCTAGTGCCCAAACCTCCATCTCGCCGAAGCGTTGCCCTCCAAATTGTGCCTTCCCTCCCAAGGGCTGTTGGGTGATCAGGGAGTAGGGGCCTGTAGAGCGAGCGTGTATTTTATCCTCGACGAGGTGGATGAGCTTCATGATATAGATGTAACCAACAGTCACCGATTGGTCGAAGGGCTCCCCGGTGCGTCCGTCGTAGAGAATAGTCTTCCCCCATATGGGTATTGGGAGACCGCTATCTTTGGCAACCTGTTCTGCCTTCGCTGCTATCTCCTCATCGCTGAGGTCCTCGCTTTTTCCCCCTACGCTTTCCAGCCATAACCTGAGACAGGCTTTTCTTGCCTCCCCTTTGTAGTCATCGCTGAATATCCGCTCTGCATCATAGCCTCGCTCTGCGAGCCACGCCTTCGTCTGCTCAAACTGGAAAGTATGTTCTTCTTCGGGATCTTGGCTGATGGCTCCAGAGTGATGGGCGAGCCACGCTTGGGCAAGACTATCCTGAATGTCATCGTTATCAGCACCATCGAATACGGGAGAAAGCGCTTTAAACCCCAGGGTATTAGCTGCCCATCCAAGGTGTGTCTCCAACACCTGCCCCAGGTTCATCCTTGAAGGGACACCGATTGGGTTGAGAATGAGTTCTACAT
>CAZZJX010000059.1:0-6867 GCA_964654845.1 uncultured Dehalococcoidales bacterium | reverse complement strand
CGGGAGGAAGCAGCGGTAAATAGTAGCTTCTGGGTGCCGCAGGTTTGCCTGGCTGGAGTTGGTTGATGGGGGCAAGCCAGGGGGCGGGGTCGACAGCAGGTGCACGACCTTATATTTATGGGTACAGAGTTGCTTGTTAGTCGGACCAAGAAAGCACTGCGGCGTCTCGACCTTCGTGCCAAGAAGGGACTGGGGCAGCACTTTCTTGTCGATGAGGAGGCGCTCGGTTACATAATCTCAGCGGCGGAGCTAACCTCAAGCGATACCGTGATTGAGGTAGGGCCTGGCCTGGGCATATTGACCGAGGAACTGGCGAAGAGAGCAGGACGTATTATCGCCATCGAGGTCGATTCCAGGTTGGCCTCTGCTCTGAAGGAGACCTTAGCCTCTTGTCCCAATGTGACCGTTGTTAATAAGGATGTATTGGAGACAGATGCAGCAGAGCTGCTAGAATCGGTAGGGGGTGGTGTTGACACCTCATACAAGGTGGTGGCCAACCTCCCCTACTATATTGGCTCAGCCGTGCTGCGCCGCTTTATGGAGGCGTCAATTAAGCCTTGCCTTATGGTGGTCACAGTGCAAAAGGAGGTGGCCCAGCAAATGGCGGCCCAGCCCGGCAAGATGAGCCTCTTAAGTGTCGGGGTGCAATTCTATGGCAAGCCTGCTATTGTGGACTATATACCTGCGTCAGGCTTCTATCCCCAGCCAAAGGTGGACTCTGCTATTGTTCGCATTGATCTCTATGACCGGCCTGCGGTGCAGGTCGAGGATGAAACAGAGTTTTTTAGGGTAGTTCGTGGTGGTTTTTCAGCGCCTCGCAAACAGCTCCATAATTCCCTCGCTCAAGGTCTTGAGATGTCGTCGAGGGATGCCGCGTCTTTGCTTGAGCGAGCTGGCATATGCCAGAAGCGACGCCCTGAGACGCTGAGTCTTGACGAGTGGGCCCGAGTTTACCGGATGTATACCGAGGAGCGATGCTAACTGTTTCCGCCTATGCAAAGATCAACCTGACTCTTGAGGTCATGGGTATTTATTCCGATGGCTACCACGAGGTTGCCACCGTCCTCCAGGAAATCGACCTCAAAGATACCCTCTTTTTTGAGGAGTACCAGGACATAAGGCTGAAGTCGACCGAGAATCTGGTGCTAAAGGCAGCGAGGCTGCTTCAAGATGCTGGCAAATGTAACAAGGGGGCGTTGATATCTATCGAAAAGGGCATTCCTGTAGCTGCAGGGCTGGGTGGTAGCTCCAGCGATGCCGCCGCCACGCTGCGAGGCCTCAACGAGCTCTGGGGGTTGGACCTTTCTCTCTCTGAGTTGATTGGAGTGGCATCAAGGGTTAGTGCCGACACAGCCTTCTTTCTCTATGGAGGCACTGCTCTTGGTGAGGGGCGCGGCGAGCGGATAACACCGCTACCTCCCTTCGTCCATTCATGGGTGGTGCTATTCAGGCCTCCGGTTTCCGTTCCGCCGAATAAAACAGGGAGCCTCTACGCTTCTCTAAATCCGTCCCACTTTACCGGTGGGCAATTTTCTAAAAAGATAGTCGGCCTCCTTCGCCAGGAGGGTGATGTATGTCACACATCCCTTTTCAACGTCTTTGAGAAAGTTGCCTTTACCGCCTTTCCAGGGCTGGAGGGATATTGGCGGCGATTTTCTGACCTGGGCGCTGGCAATATTCACCTCGCAGGCTCAGGACCAACGATTTTCACCCTGGTGGGTGATAAATCTCATGGAGATGAACTATGCCATTCACTTAAGAAGGAGGGGCTCGAAGCCTATCTTGTTCAGACGAAAGCGAAAAACTGAAGAAGATTTGGAGCCGGGTGCCGCTGCTGAATCTCGGCCGCCAGGGCGTGTGAAAAGATGGGTCCTGCTAGCCGTCCTCATCGCTGTGTCTCTAGCTATCGGGGTTAGCATCTATGTCTTCGCTCCCCAGTTTAGCGGCAGGTTTGTCAACTATGGCTATCTGGGCGCCTTTTTGCTGACATTAATCTGCAGCGCTACCATTCTCTTCCCAACGCCTGGTTTCATTGTCATATTTGCCATGGTGGTAAATCCTGTATTTAGCTGGCCATTGGTGGCATTGGCAGCAGCCGTAGGGGGAGGACTGGGGGAATCCACGGCGTATTTTGCTGGTTATGGGGGGAACGTAATCATAGCCCCAGAGCAGTCGAAGAGATATAAGAGGGCAATGGAGTGGACGAGACACTATGGTGGTGTTGGCATATTTCTCTTTTCCCTGGCGCCATTCCTTCCATTTGACCTTGCTGGCCTCGCCGCTGGGGCAATGAGATACTCCTTCTGGAAGTTCCTTATGGCGACGCTTGCTGGGCGTCTAATAAGGTCTTTTAGCGAGTGCTACTTGATATATTTGGGATGGGGGATATGGTCCAGCGTGCTCGAATTTCTTAGTACGCTAGCTTGGTGGGCCTGGGTTATCGTTGCCCTTTGCGCTGTGGCTATTATAGGGGGCATCATAGTGGCTATATGGTGGAGAAAGCGGGCGAGAGCATGACGGAACATAGCGACCCTGCTTCAAAAGTTGTGGAATGGTTTAGAAAATGATTGTAGACATGCATGTACATACCGCTAGAGGGGGATATGATAGCTCGCTCACTGTTCCTCAGTTGATTGAAGAGGCGGAGATGAAGGGAATCGGGGGAGTGTGCCTTACAGAACACATGCATTTTTGGAGCAGGAAGGAACTCGATGGTTTTGGCTCAAATCACGGCGTTGTCCTCATTGGCGCCATAGAGGTAGAGACCGATATGGGGCATATCCTTGCTTTTGGCTTGGATCGATATATCTCAGGGATTCATAGGCTGAGGGAGTTACGCCGCGTTATCGATGAGGTGGGTGGCTTTCTTATTGCGGCGCATCCATTCCGCATGTTCTTCCACCTGGAAGACTTTAACGTTAAACCAAAGCGCAGTGAGTCCCAGGCTTTTGCGGATGCCTTAGACCTCCCTGTCCTCGGTTTGGTTGATGCGATCGAGGTGCTCAATGGTGGTTGCACACAGCGTGAGAACCTCCTTGCTCTGGAGGTGGCAAAAAAGCTGGGTATAATGGGCACTGGTGGAAGCGATGCCCACTCTGACCGTGGTATAGGGTTATTTGCCACGGTTTTTGAGCAGGAGATAAGGAGCGAGAGCGACCTCATTACTGAACTCAAGGCGGGTCGTTTTTACCCTGTTGGAAGGCTTCCTGGTGGTGAGATCGTCCGCTATGACAACGAAGCTGCTCCTGGATAACTTTAATGAACAAGACCTATGTTTCCCTTGACCTGGAGACCACAGGGCTTGACCCGCGAAGCGACGAGATCATTGAGATAGGCGCAGTCAAGTTTCAAGGTGATAAGGTTCTCGAGACTTTTCATGCCTTGGCGAAGCCCCTTCAGTCGCTGCCCTATCGTATCCAGATACTTACGGGGAGCACCTCTCAGGAGGTGGATGCTGCTCCACCACTGGCTGTTGCTCTCGGCGATCTGGTCTCCTTCCTTGGGGATCATCCCATTGTCGGGCAAAGCATATCCTTTGATCTTGGTTTTCTCTCCGAGAATGGAGTTAGCCTGATTAACCCAACTCATGATACATTTGAGCTGGCTACCATCCTGTTACCCACGCTTTCTGACTACAGCCTATCCGCCATAGCAGAGGAGTTGGGCATCTTCCATTCCATTCAACACCGTGCCCTTGCGGATGCCATTATGGCCAAGGATGTATTTTTGGCACTCCTTGATAAAGCCTACTCTCTAGACATGTCTATCCTTGCTGAGATTGATCGGCTAACCAGGGGCACAGACTGGTCGCCGGCTCGCCTTTTTCACCAAATAGTAGAGGAAAGACTAGGTGATGTCTTCTCTCAGGTAGGTGAACTGAGTCTCGGCATCCCTGATAAAGAGCGAGAAGAGCGGCTGGCCCCCGTCTCGCCTAGGAAACCCCTGGATTCAGAGAAGCTAGCGGGCATGCTGAGCCCTGATGGACTGATGGCAGGGGCCTTTCCCGGCTTTGAACATCGCCCGGAGCAGATAGAGATGATGAGAGCAGTGACTTGTGCCCTGAATCAAGGTGAGCACCTTGTCGTAGAGGCAGGCACTGGTACGGGGAAGTCCATCGCCTATCTCTTGCCAGCCACCTTTTTCGCCCTGGAAAATGGTGTTCCAGTGGTCATCTCCACCAACACCATCAACCTTCAGGAGCAATTGGTGAGCAAGGATATCCCAGATTTGATAAAGGCGCTGGAACAAGAATCCTTACCCACTCTGCGTCATGCTCAGCTCAAAGGGCGAAATAACTACCTCTGTCTGAGACGCTGGACTTCGTTGCGGCGAAGCCAACCCCTCCCTCTGGAGGAGGTCAAGCTACTGGCGCGCACCCTGGTTTGGACTGTATCAACCGTGAGCGGTGATCGGGCGGAGCTCAACCTCAGGGGAGAAGAGCTCTACATTTGGAACAGGGTGTGCGCTCAATCGGAGAATTGTCTTGGCGCTCAATGCCCCTACCAAAGGCAGGGCAAATGCTTTCTCTATCGGGCAAGGCGAAAGGCGGAGAACGCTCATCTTATCGTTGTTAATCACGCTCTACTGTTGTCTGACATAGGGCCGTCAGGTCGGGGCAAGGTCTTACCTGATTATGGCCATCTCATCATTGATGAGGCTCATCATCTTGAGGAGGAAGCAACAGAGCAGTGGGGCTTTGAGGTCGGGGGGCGCCATCTCGAGGGTTATTTAGATCGCTTAAGTGAAATGGTGGCTGAAGAACGCTACACCGGGTTTCTTTTTGAGCTTGGCAGCCACTTTAGAGGGAGCTCTCTTTCCCCTTCTGCTCAAAGAGACATAGAGAAGCTGGCTGAGGATATGAAAACCGCCGTGGAAGCTTGCCGCGAGCGCATTCTGGCGTTCTTCAATGTGCTCTGGCATTTCCTGGAGGCTCATACCGAGGAGCAAGGAGGGTATGAGCGTCGACTGCGTCTCACCAAGGCGGTTCGCAGCCAGCCTGGATGGGATGATGTAGAGTTCGCCTGGGAGAATCTGGGCCTGGCACTGGGGGACATCGAGTTGGGATTGAATCGCCTGTATAACATGCTCGAGCCTTTGGCAGATGCCAAAGTTCTAGACTATGAAGACCTGATGATGGAGCTTTCATCCTTGGTATACCGCGTTGGGGAATTAAGACAACAGATAAACTCCACAGTTTCTCGGCAAGAAGAAGGGACGATATACTGGGCTGCGCTAAGGGAGAGGGGTAATAGCCTCACTTTGTATGCTGCCCCCCTTCATGTAGGGAGAGTTCTGGAGGATAACCTCTTTTCTAAAAAGGAATGTGTGGTGCTGACCAGTGCCACATTAAGCACAGAAGGCAACTTCGAGTATATCAAGGAACGGCTGGGTTTGACGGAGGCTAGCGAGCTTCTCGTGGGTTCGTCCTTCGATTATATGGGCTCAGCGATGATTTATATTCCTGAGGACATCCCTGAGCCAGGTCAGATGGGCTACCAGAAAGCGGTAGAGCAGGTCTTGATTGACATATGTCGTGTCACTGGGGGAAGGGCCCTGGCTCTCTTCACCTCTCACTCGGCGCTACGGGCGAGCTATGAAGCGATTCGCACTCCACTCCAGGGGGAGAGTATTCTTGTTTTGGGGCAGGGGATAGATGGTTCGTCAAAGAGGCTTCTCGAAACCTTCAAAACCAATCTTCGAACCGTTTTGCTGGGCACAGCGAGCTTCTGGGAGGGCATCGATGTGGTAGGTGAGGCGCTCAGCGTTCTTATTATGGCGAGACTTCCCTTCAGTGTTCCCACTGACCCGGTTTTCGCGGCACGGGCAGAGCTTTTCGAGGAACCATTCAAAGAGTATGCAATTCCCCAGGCCGCCTTAAGGTTTAAACAGGGGTTTGGCAGGCTCATTCGTAGCAAGAGCGACCGAGGGGTGATGGTGGTGCTCGACAGGAGAATCAAGGCGAAATCTTATGGAACTGCCTTTCTGGGGTCACTGCCGCCATGTGCGGTTAAAAGTGGCCCGGCGCGCTATCTGCCAAGGGAGGTGGCAGCTTGGTTGAAGGGGTAGTAGATGGAGGTCTACTCTGAAAATAGATTTATTTCATTTGTCCTGAGGCCTTCGATAAACTCAGGGCAGGCCCTTCGACAGGCTCAGGGTGAACGGACAAATGTATTTGTTAATTAGAATGCCGTTCGTGGTGAGCTTGTCGAACCATGAACGGTATCTAGCTCACAATTAGTGGTATCTGATAAATCCTATTTTCGTTATTCGTTAGTGGGCAGTCACCCATCAGGGTTTGCTCCATGTCAATGATCAATTCGCTCGGCGTAGTTGGTAAGTTGAACAAGCCGGTGTTCCGTATAGTATCTTATCAAATCCTTCTCTTAAAGGCTTATCATCACGCACAAATATAATCCCCCTTGCCCCCTTTACAAAGGGGGGAGAGATGTGGGCAATGAGGAGCCTTTCAGTTTTTTATTGTAAAGCAGGGGAATCCCCCTTGCCCCCTTTACAAAAGGGGGGAAAGGATGTGGGTAATGACAATCTCTGAAGGAGACTGTGTTTGGTGAGGGCATTGCCCTTCAACTGGACCAGTCTGCTATTTCTACCGTCAACTTGATGGATGCCGATTATGGTGATCTCGTCATAATACTGCAAGAGGCCAGTCGTTTAGATGTCTATGTATGCAGCAAACATTATGGTGCTCCATATAATGACTTATGAAGTCCCCCTTTACAAAAGGGGGATTTAGGGGGATTCTAAACTATCAAATACGTCTCTATCTGAACACCTCAAGACTGTTAATCTCTGTTCTCTCATATAATCATCCCTGATGTTATCTTTCTTATTGTAAAACAACAAAATCCC
>CAZZJX010000058.1:0-7023 GCA_964654845.1 uncultured Dehalococcoidales bacterium | reverse complement strand
AGGTACAGTTGCCTCTTTCGCCAGTTTCTCGATTAGCGGGATTACCCTTTTTGCCTCCTCATCAGCCGAGATGGGGGCCGACTCAGGACGTGTGGACTCACCGCCCACGTCGATGATATCGGCTCCTTCTTCAATAAAGCGTCTCGCCTGTGACAGAGCGGCATCGATATCGTTCCCCAACCCATCACCGGAGAAAGAGTCCGGGGTGAAGTTCACAATCCCCATGATGAAGGTGCGTTCCCCCCAATTGAACTCCATACTACCGCACCTTGTAATGCCAAGCGCGCCGCTCATCACATCGAATTCTAGCACAAGCCTGAGCAGTTTAGAATACTTGACACCGAACGGCTGAAAAAACATACTAGCTTGATGGAGGTAAAAGTGGAACCGCTAAGAACATTATTATCTGTCCCCGGCAATCGACAAAACATGATAGAAAAGGCGGGCAGTCTGCCCACGGATGTTCTCGTTTTGGACCTGGAGGACTCAGTGCCCGCAGCAGAGAAGGCCAATGCCAGAGCTATGGTAAGAGATGCCGTCACCGGACCAATTCTGAAGGGGCAAAGGGTCTTTGTTCGTATTAACTCTATAGGCAGCGGGCTAATGGAAGATGATTTGGAGGCGGTGATTACGCCAGGTATCGATGGTATCAACATTCCCAAGCCCAACTCAGCGGATGATATAAAGAAAGTTGAGGCGATCGTCGAGCGGTTGGAAAAGGAGAGGGGGATCGAAAAGGGCCATATCAAGCTCACTCCCTGGGTGGAGACCGCAAAGGGACTCATTAATGCTTTTGAAATCGCAAGCGCCTCGCCCAGGATTGTGGGCATCATCTTCGGCGCTGAAGATTTCACTCTGGACACAGGAATGCAGCGCACCGAAGGGGGAGAAGAGCTTCTTTATCCCAGGACTATGGTGGTCGTCGCTGCCAAGGCTGCCGACGTAATAGCAATAGACACCCCCTATAACAATTTCAAGGATGATGAAGGGTTGATCAGGGAGGCAACGCTTGCACGAAATCTTGGCTTTGAAGGTAAGTATATTATTCACCCCAGTCAAATAGAGCCGGTAAACCAGGCTTTCCGCCCCTCACCTGGGGAGGTGGAACAGGCCAGGAGGACTGTGGAAGCATTTGAGGCGGCCGAGGCCCAGGGCTTCGCCTCCACCTCCGTTGATGGCAAGATGATCGATATCCCCCAGGCAAACAGGTCGCGTAAGCTGCTCATGGTGGCGGATTCCATCGAGCGCAGGGAAAAGACCACGAGATAATCTTTGCGACTTCGCTTGAATGTTAGATTAGTAGGGTGGGTGGAGTCCTTCAGCGGAAGGACTAAACCCACCATAAATGAAGGCGGTGGGTTTGCCCCTTTGGGGCAGCACCCACCCTACAGTAACCTACCACCTTATCATTTTCCACACAATTCGTTATACAAGCCTAATCTTGGTTGCATTTTGAGGGCCAGCGTAATAAAATAGGCATGATACAGTGTGCAAGACATGGAGGAATAAATGGCGATTGAAGACAAGATAGAGAATCTGGCCAAGCTCAGGAAAGAGTCGAAACTGGGTGGAGGTGAGAAGCGGATCGAGGCTCAGCATGAGAGGGGAAAGCTAACCGCAAGGGAGCGCATCGCTCTCTTCCTCGATGAGGGGAGCTTCGTTGAGCTCGATGCCTTTGTCACTCATCGTATCACAGAGTTTGGCCTTGCTGATAAAAAGTTCTTAGGCGATGCTATAGTCACCGGATATGGCAATGTAAACGGCAGGCTTGTTTATCTCTTCGCTCAGGATTTTACCGTCTTTGGAGGTTCACTGTCGAAAGTGGTAGCAGAAAAGACCTGTAAAGTAATGGACCTGGCAGCGAAGAACGGGGCACCTTGCATCGGACTCCTTGACTCCGGTGGAGCCAGAATACAGGAGGGGGTAGAGAGCCTCGCTGGATATGGAGATATATTCTACCGTAATACCAGATATTCAGGGGTAGTCCCCCAGATTTCGGCGGTCATGGGGCCTGCCGCTGGAGGGGCAGTGTATTCACCAGCGATTACCGATTTCATCTTTATGGTGGACGGAACGGCGCAGATGTACATTACCGGTCCTGATGTAATCAAAGCGACCACCGGTGAAGAGGTAAGCCATGAAGAACTCGGAGGTGCAATAGTTCACGCCGAGACCAGCGGAAATTGCCACTTCGTCGCTGAGAGTGATCAGGAGTGCCTGAACATGATACGTCAACTCCTCAGCTATCTGCCTCAGAACAGCAGGGAGCAGCCCCCCACAGTGGAACCAACAGATGACCCTAACAGAATGGATGATGAGCTCCTCACAGTTGTTCCAGATGACCCTAGTAGACCCTATGATATGAAGGAGGTCATCGAAAGGGTCATAGATAATGGCGACTTTATGGAGGTTCATGAGAACTTCGCCCCGAACGTTATTACCGGCTTTTCCAGGCTCAATGGGCGATCGGTAGGCATCGTTGCCCAACAACCCTCAGTAGCAGCAGGTTGTCTCGATATTGACGCCTCCGATAAGGCCTCTCGCTTTGTGCGCTTTCTCGATTGCTTTAACATCCCCATAATCACCTTCACCGATGTCCCCGGCTATATGCCTGGCGTCGAACAGGAATATGGAGGGATCATCAGGCACGGAGCTAAGTTGCTGTTCGCCTACTCTGAGGCAACTGTGCCCAAAATTACCGTGATCACTCGTAAAGCCTATGGCGGTGCTTATGTGGCAATGAGCAGTAAGCACCTCGGGGCCGACGTAAACTATGCCTGGCCCACAGCGGAGATTGCAGTGATGGGCGCAGATGGTGCAGTAAACATCATTTACCGAGATGCTATCAAGAACTCTGAGAATCCTGAGGAGACCCGCAAAGAACTCATCGCCGAATATCAAGACAAGTTCGCCAACCCGTATGTGGCCGCAGCCCGTGGCTATATCGATGATGTTATCGACCCCAGGGAGACACGTCCCATGCTAATAAATGCCTTGGAAATGCTCCAGAATAAGCAGGACTCACTCCCTCCCAAGAAGCATTCGAACATCCCTCTCTAGAGGGCAATGAGCTAGTATTCGGGCTAGCTCACCCAGGGAGAACGCCGTCGTCATCAAGATTAGCGGGCCAGTGCTGTCCCGGCGAAATCAGCGATATGCATCCGTATTGGTAACGTTATCAACCCATGCTTGCCTGTTCCCTTATGCGACACAGATAAGATAAAGAATGGAGACGCGCGTGACGTTGACCGCAAGGGTGGCACAGTCGGGGAGACTACCAACGAAGTCGAATTTTCCGTGAGCAAGTTCCCTTTTACAATGCTGAAAATTCTTGACGATGGTAGGCTTATTTCGTATACTATAAAGTACGGAGACATCGATTTCTGGGCTCAGAAAGGAGATGCACCTTTATAGATAGCATTACCCTGATGTCAGGCGATGGCATCTGTCTTGAGGTTTCCAAGGGGACAGTCAGAGTTCTTCAGAAAACAGGAGTTCAGTACCACCGGGATCTGGCATTCGCTGATTATATGGCGCAGGATATATACCGCACCCCTCCCCTTCATTATCTCTTCGGCTCTATTGCGAGGAATGGGATAGCCCTTAAGGGCCCCATCGGTAGGTCGTCATTTTCAGGCCTTCCTAGTGTTGATATGGCATCTAGAAAACAGTTTGACTTTTGTCTGTGCCTCCATCCTCGTAATACATCTTCAGGAACGTCCACCTTCTACAAGGACATCGTCGCCCCGTTTTGTGCTGAACTCATCGATGGCCTGGTGCTCTATCCCAGGGCTAAAATCGGTGAGGATGAGGCGGACGATACGACGGAGAGCACAATAGGGCGAGTCATGTCCGAGGGTGAATCAGGCACATACGATATGAAGCGCGATCATGATGACCCTGCAGCAGCGGTCATGTCCCATGTAGCACATGTATTAATCTAAAATATGGAGGAATTGCTCAATGCGGAAGAAAATAACCGTAGTTGGTGCCGGAAACGTGGGCTCCACCTGCGCGCAGCGTATCTTTGAGAAGGCATACGGTGACGTTGTGTGGGTATCATCGGTTGAGGGATTGCCTCAAGGGAAAGCGCTGGATATACAACAGAGTGGAGCGATGATTGCCTCCGACTCCCGCATCATCGGCACCAATAGCTATGAGGAAACGGCGGATTCCGACATCGTAGTCATTACTTCGGGCGTTGCGAGGAAACCTGGGATGAGCCGCGATGATCTTCTTCTCGCCAATATGGAGACCGTAAAACGTGTCACCGAGAGCATAGTCAGATACTCCGCCGACTGTATCATCATTGTGGTCTCCAACCCACTAGACGCCATGTCTCAGCTTGCGCTCCATGTCAGCAAGTTCCCCAGAAACCGCGTACTTGGACAGTCGGGCGTTCTCGATAGCGCCAGGTTTACAAGCTTCCTCGCCACGGAGTTGGACGTCTCCGTGGAGGACGTACATGCCTGTGTCCTGGGAGGTCATGGCGATACCATGGTAGCAATTCCAAGGCTCACCACTGTCGGCGGCATACCAATAACTGAGCTTCTGCCCAAGGAGACCGTCGACCGCATCGTTGAGCGCACGGTAAAGGGCGGCGCCGAGATCGTAAGCCTCGTCAAAGGCGCGAGCGCCTACTACGCTCCCTCAGCGGCAGCGGCTCAGATGGTGGATTCAATAGTTCTTGACAAAAAACGTGTTCTACCTTGTTCCGTTCTTCTCCAAGGTGAGTACGGCATCAATGGGGTATTTGTTAGTGTCCCGGTGAAGCTGGGGGCCAACGGCATCGAGCAGATCATCGAGATAAAGCTCACTCCAGAGGAGCTTGCTGCGTTGAATAGATCGGCTGAGGCGGTCAGGGAACTATTGGATGTAATGAAGCAGGGACAGAAAAGTGAGGGAGATTGAGTCGAAAAGAATAACTGAGACGGTAGCTCGCCTGTGTCAGGAGGCGAATTACTACCTCGGCGAGGACGTCTTGGCCGCGCTGAAGCAGGCGATAGATAGAGAGAAGTCCCCCCTGGGACGTCGAGCCATTGCTCGAATACTAGAAAACGCCAAAATCGCAGCAAGAGAGGAAATCCCCCTATGCCAGGACACCGGCATCGTAGTGGTCTATTTGGATATAGGGCAAGATGTTCATATCGTCGGCGGTGACATCAACGAAGCAGTCCATGAGGGGGTACGCCAGGGCTACAACCAGGGCTACCTACGAAAGTCCATGGTAACGCAGCCCTTCTCAGCCAGGGTGAACACAAACGATAATACCCCAGCCATGGTCCATCCCGAGATAGTGAGTGGCGACAAGCTCCGCATTATGGTCTTGCCTAAGGGAGGAGGCAGCGAGAACACCAGCCGCCTCACTGTGCTCAAACCAGAAGAGGGTCGGCAAGGCGTCATCGACTTCGTGGTGAGGGCTGTGGAAGAAGCAGGAAGCAATCCCTGCCCTCCTGTCATCGTCGGCTTGGGGATCGGGGGAACAGCAGGAAGGACAATGATACTGGCAAAGAAGGCGCTCTTGCGCAAGGTTGGTGAGCCCAACCCTGACCCTGAGGTAGCAGTACTGGAAAGGGAAATACTGGAGAGGGTAAATGAATTGGGCATCGGTCCTGTGGGCTTTGGCGGAACTGTCACTGCCCTAGCGGTGCATGCCGAGGTCATTCCCTGCCATATCAGTGCCCTCCCGGTGGCTGTCAACCTGCAATGCCATTGCGCTCGGGTCAAGGAGGAAATACTTTAAATGAGAACAGTGATTTCAACTGAGACGCTATACAGCGATTTTGTCAAGAAGGTTGAGGCTATCAGCGAGCAAACGCTTCCCTCCTGTTATCAATGCGGCAAGTGCTCGGCAGGCTGCCCCATGTGCTTCGCTATGGACTTACTTCCCAATCAGATTATCCGATTAGCGCAGTTGGGCTTGGAAGATGATATCACCAAAGCAAACACTATCTGGATATGCGCCTCATGCATCACCTGTTCAGTCCGTTGTCCCAGGGGCGTGGACCTCGCAAGGGTGATGGAGGCCCTGAGACTTATCACCTCGAGGAAGAATATCGATCAAGTACAGATACCAGATATTCCCAAGGAGACCATCGCCCAACTTCCCCAGCTTGCCATGGTCGGAGGCTTCAGAAAGCTTACTGCCTGAGGAGAAAAGGATGAATCTGAGCTATTATCCAGGATGCACCCTAAAGACGAAAGCCAAGAACGCAGAGGATTCTGCAATCGCCTCCCTGGCAGCGCTGGGGATAGAGTTGGTGGAGTTACCAAGGTGGAACTGCTGCGGGACGGTGTATTCCTTTGCCGGCGATGAAGAACTACACCAGTTGGCTCCAGTTCGCAACCTTATTCGAGCAAAAGAAACGGGAAGTGATAAAGTAGCAACCATCTGCTCCTTCTGTTATAACACGTTGAAGAGAGCCGACCTGCTGGTAACAAGTAACCTGGAAAAGATGCACACTATTAATGCCTTCATGGATGAAGAGATAGACTATGAAGGTGATGTTGAGGTGGTCCACCTTCTGGAGGTATTAAGGGATGATATAGGGTGGGAAAGCATCACTGAGAAGGTGCAGGTTCCCCTGACTGGACTGAAAGTGGCACCGTACTACGGATGCACCTTGCTACGACCACAAGAAATAGCTATAGATGATGTGGAAAGACCCACCATAATGGGAGATTTGCTTAAAGCTCTGGGCGCCGATATTATTGACTTCCCCTATGCTACTGAGTGCTGCGGCTCTTATCAAATAATAAGCAATCCAGATTTCGTCTCACAGCGCGCCTGGGATATTCTGAGTTCGGCAGTGCGTAGGAAGGCCGATGCAATAGTCCTGAGTTGCCCGCTTTGCGATGCCAACCTCGGTCAAACGCAAAAGGAGTTTATTCAAAAGCGCAGTGACTTCAATGGGATTCCTGTCCTCTATTTCACTCAGCTTCTCGCTGTGGCACTAGGACTGGATCCTGCGGTTTGCCGTTTTGAGCTGAACTATGTAGACCCACGACCACTACTGGAAAGTA
>CAZZJX010000057.1:0-7024 GCA_964654845.1 uncultured Dehalococcoidales bacterium | reverse complement strand
TATCATAGGATTGAGCCAAGTATTTGGATTTCCTCCTCAAAGCGGTTGGACTCTCCCTGGCCGCGGGAGGACCATCGGATACTGCTGGGCCCCGGAGCGGGGGGGGCTTGGGATGGAGTCAAAGTTGGGGGTGGGTCCCAACCTATCAAGACGGCGCATGGGTGGCTGCTCATCTATCACGGTGTTGACAATGCAAATGTTTACCGGCTGGGTGTGCTTCTGGTAGCATTGGACGACCCCGGAAGGGTGCTATATCGCTCCCCCAATTCCATATTGCAGCCCGAGGCGACCTATGAGCTTGGCGAAGAGGGGTGCTACGTTCCCACTGTAGTGTTTACCTGCGGCGCTGTGCCTGGTGTGGATAAGCAGGTGCTCGAGGACGATGATGAGTTACTGGTGTACTATGGGGCAGCAGACACAGTAGCTTGCGTCGCCGCGGCAAAGGTTTCCAGCCTTATTCCCGAGGAAATCAGGCAAGCCACTAACCATGGAAACTATATCGGGTATGATAGAGGGGTCGATGAGCTGCTCCCCAGGTTCCCTATATCAAATTATTTAAGTGGATAACCCATCGTATGTTGTGGGCGCCTAAAATTGAAACGGCTCTTGCATTTTCTTCGACTTTGTGATATTAATGTATATTGTCCTTGAGTGCTATAATACTATCCGTCCATCGCCTTCGATAAGGTGATATGAGGGTTAGTGATATGCTCTTTAGGTAGGATGGTTAAGCTGACCGGAGCAGGCCACTAAGTCAGTTCTTCCTCAGAACCGGCGGCGGGAAGCGCCAGACTGTATTTTTTACTTGACGGGTATCCTTTACCAGTATCGTGGCGCAACTTTGTGTGATTGTGTAGCGGGGTAGTTTAAAGATTGACCTTTTCCAGAACTGTTTTTGGAACTCCCATCGCTTCATAGTCCCTTTTGGCGAAGATGTCTTTCGGAGATCTAACCAAATTGTAATGCTCCACTAGCGTAATCTAACGTAAAGGCATCGATAGTTTAATTAGAACCAGATATAGCGGGGGCTCTGGCGTGGAGGAGTTGGATGGCATTCATTACCTTTATTTCACCATATCGGCCGATAATATGCGGCATCGCGGACTACACCGAGTTCCTCACTAGGACAAGCCCTCCTGGCAGATGGGATGTAATATCATTCAATTTGCAGAACTACGGACTACCCCTGAGCGACGAGCGGGCCCCACTTTCCGATCCCGTTTGGTACGGCATACCTAGCCGCAAGGACTACTCGGCGACCTGCATTTTGGAGGGGTTGAGGACAGGAGAAGGCTCGGTTCTCTGGTTTCAGCACGAATTCGGCATCTGGAATAACAGCGCTGGATTTGTTGGCATGCTCAAGGGCTTGAACCATGCTAAAGTTGTTACTCTACACTCACTTCACTTTCAAAGTAGTGATACATCATACGGGCTGAGCAGGCGGGAATACTCATTCCTGCATGCTTCGTTACCTCATACGGATGCGATCACAGTTTTCAGCGATGGTGTGCGCAAGGCGGTCATTCACGCCTTCCCTGAGTACAGCGAGAAGGTACGTTTGCTCAGGCATGGCACTCATCTTTATCCTGGGGTAGCTGCGCTCACCAGAGCGACTGCCAAGTCGATGATTCATGAATATCTGGCAGGTCATTCTGGGCTGGATCGGGCAGTCAGGGAGAACTTCAGGCAGCAAGGTGTGTTTCTCGACGCGGACACGGTGGTAATAGGTGGGGCTGGGTTCGTCACAGTCAACAAAGGTATTAACCGTATCTACCAAGTCCGCGATGCACTGCAGCGGATGCTGCCGGGAAGAAAGATTGCCGCGGTGTATGTCGGCTTGGTGCGGGATGCTAGTAGCCACATCGACATGGAGTATGCTACGAAATCTAGCGGCAACTACAACGGCCCAGGGCGGTTCTTTCTACAGACCTATCTGCCTCGAGACATGCTTGCCCTGCTTTTGAGAGCCTTGGATGTCCATCTCTATTGGCCGAGAGATTGCACTCAAAGCGGGATCATGGCACACGCCTTGGGTGCCGGGGCCACAATAGCCTGCCGTGATATGGAGGGTGTCGGCGAAACGGTGAGAATGGCGGGTGGGTTGACTTGTTCAGACTTCGGACAACTGATCGTCAGACTTAGAGAGCTTGTACTCGACCCTGGGCTCAGGGAAGAAATGTCGCAGAAAGCGCTGAGATATGCCGAGGAGTTCTCGTGGAGAAATCAGGCCTTGAAGCACTTTGAGCTGGCAGAGCAACTCCACCGTTTCAGGCCTCAGCGCTTGGTTCCAGCTTTGCCTCTTGCCACTGATACCGCTGCGGCGGGGAGAGCACCTTCAATTGGCTAGATGTAGTCCCGAACTCCAAAGTACCCTATTGAATGGAAGTTAGGCCTTCTGGGGCCAAAAGCGAGATAATTCGGATCCGCCCGTAGCTAGGTGGCCTGACGGATGTTCCATTATCTGGGCCATGCGGGCGGCCACCGCTGTAGGTAGCTGCTTGCAGCACGATGATAGCGCTACTATGGGAGGTCGACCAAGCCCGAGGGCTTGCTTCGCGTATCGGATCGCCGAGGAGGATGTTAGGCCTCAAGCCAAGCGTTGGCATCTGATCCTGCCCCATGTGTTTAGTTTGTAACTGCGGTGCTTGCGGCACCGGCCACTGGGAGAACGTGACGTGGTGGGTGGGTTTCGGATGTGTTAGTGGCTGTGGCAACGGATAGCCGGAGACGCAGCGAGCAGTCAAATTCCCGACGCGGTAGGAAGAGGAAAGTTTTTCAAAAAAGAAATTAGGGCCAGAAGGAGAACGGGATGACGGCAAAATATGTTTACTTCTTCGGTGATGGAAAGGCGGATGGGAAAGCTGAGTCAAACGATATCCTGGGAGGGAAGGGAGCCAACCTCGCTGAGATGTCCAAAATGGGAATCCCGGTGCCTCCAGGGTTTACCATCACGACGGAGGTGTGCAGTTTCTATTTCGCACATAATAAGACCTACCCAGAAGATCTGAGGTCCCAGGTAAAGGAAGGTATAGCCAAAATAGAGCAGGCCATTGGGGCAAAGTTTGGGGATGAGAAGGCCCCTTTGCTTCTTTCCGTTCGCTCTGGAGCGCGTGTGTCAATGCCGGGGATGATGGAGACCATCCTCAATTTGGGATTGAATGAATCGGCCTGCAACGGCTTGGCTGAGAAAACGCAGAATAAGTGGTTCGCTCTTGACACGTACCGGCGGTTTATTCAAATGTATGGGGAAATAGCGATGGGGATAGATGGGGAGGTTTTCGAAAGGATTTTAGAGGCGAAGAAGATAGAGAAAGGGGTTAGGCTTGACACGCAACTGACTACAGAAGATCTGGAAGATGTAGCGCAGAGGTTCAAGAAGAGAGTGAAGGAATCGAGTGGCAAGGAATTTACTTCCGATCCCTGGGAGCAACTCTGGGGAGCTATCTCGGCGGTCTTTGAATCATGGGATAATCCCAAAGCAACGGCTTATAGGGAAATGAATCAAATTCCTCATAGCTGGGGGACAGCTGTAGATGTTCAGGCTATGGTTTTCGGGAATATGGGTGAAGATAGCGGCACTGGGGTAGCCTTCTCGCGAGACCCGAGCACGGGAGAAAAGGGCCTCTGGGGTGAGTTCTTGCCTAATGCCCAGGGCGAAGATATAGTGGCTGGAATTAGGACACCCCGGCCGATAAGCCGTTTAGAGGAACTATCCCCACAGTGCTCTCAGGAGCTTGCGGAAGTCTCTCAGAGGTTGGAGAGGCACTTCAAAGAGATGCAGGACATCGAGTTCACTATTCAGAAGGGGAAGCTGTGGATATTGCAAACGAGAGCGGGAAAGAGGACGCCACAAGCTGCCATAAAGATGGCTATGGACATGGTGAGGGAAAGGTTGATTAGCGGAAAGGAGATTTTTGACCGCATCAAGCCTGAAGATCTGGAGCAGGTACTACACCCTGTCCTCGACCCTAACGCTGAAAAGGAGGTAATTGCCAAAGGCCTGCCGGCTTCGCCAGGAGTTGCCTCAGGCAAAGTGATATTTGACCCTCAGGAACTGGTGCAGCTTGCTGGCAAGGGTGGAGATTTCATCCTTGTTAGAGAGGAAACGTCTGCTGATGATATTCGGGGAATCGACGCTGCCTCGGGGGTGTTGACCATGAGGGGAGGGATAACCTCCCACGCCGCAGTAGTAGCCAGGGGCATGGGGAAGTGCGCTGTGGTAGGGTGCGGTGATATCCATATTGACCGTGAGAAGGAGGAGTTTAGGGCGGGGAATAGAATCTTCAGAAAAGGCGACCTTATTACCATAGATGGCTCGAGCGGCGAGGTCATGGTGGGAAGGCTCCCCGTTATCTCCCAAAGGCTAGGTGATGAGTTCAAGGAGCTCATGATCTGGACAGACATGGTGAAGAGGCTGAAAGTCAAGGCGAATGTCGATAACCCCAAAGATGCCGCACTGGCACGGGAATTCGGGGCCGAGGGTATCGGACTTTGCCGCACAGAGCACATGTTCTTTCAAGCCGACAGGATCGACTTTTTCCGCCAGGTGATATTGCTTGACGATGTTGAGGAGAGGAAAGAGGTCTTGGCTAAGCTTATCTCAATACAAAGAGATGATTTTTTGGGCATCTTCAGGGAGATGGAAGGTTTCCCAGTTACTATCAGACTCTTAGACCCTCCTCTTCACGAATTCCTGCCCTTGCCCTATGCCGCGGATGAATTAGAAGCCTTGGCCAAGAGGATGAGCCTTCCTCTGGGAAAGTTAAAAGATAAGGTGCAGAGCTTGAGGGAATTCAATCCTATGATAGGACATCGGGGATGCCGGCTAGGGATCACTTTCCCTGAAATCTATGAAATGCAGGTGAGGGCCATAATAGAAGCTTCCGGTGAATTGATTAAGCAAGGACATAATGTATTCCCTCAAATTATGCTGCCTTTTATCAGCTATGTCGGGGAAATAGAATTCCTGAGGAAGCTTGTAATTGATACCGCCGAGCAAGTGAAAAGAGAAAAAGGGATTGAACTGTTGGACTATAAAATTGGGGTGATGATTGAGCTTCCCAGAGCAGCCCTTGCTGCCGATGAGATCGCTCCTCTGGTAGACTTCTTCTCTTTTGGAACGAACGACTTGACACAAACCACCCTTGGAATCAGCCGTGATGACGCGGCTACCTTTCTACCTCTGTATTTGGAAAACCATATCTTTGAACACGACCCCTTTGTTACTCTAGAGGAAACAGGGGTGGGAGAACTAATCAGAGTGGCGGTGGAAAGGGGCAGGAAGGCCAATCCCGGACTTGAGATTGGAATCTGCGGAGAACACGGTGGTGACCCTGAGTCCATAAGCTTTTTTCACCAGATGGGTTTAGATTACATAAGCTGCTCGCCCTATCGTGTGCCTGTTGCCTGCTTCGCTGCTTCCCAGGCGGCTGTAAGGGAGGAGGCGTAGAACCCGCATAATGCTTGCGGGGAAATTGCCTCCAAGACAATAGGACCCATGGCTGACCAATATCCTGTCTCCCCCCGATATGGTGGCCGCTGTCTTGAGTTTTCCCTGTTGCTCATCCGGCAATGCTGAAGGGGTGCTCTTGCAGCAGTCCATTCGGGTAAACGGCATGACCAAGCTGTGAGCCGGTGAACGAACTGATAAGACTTACTGGTAACGCTCCGCCTTGCGTAGAGCTGAAGGGAAAGGCGATGCAGCCAACGTTTGTCTGCCACAGTCGTGTGTGACAGGCGGCCGAAGGGTTCAATATCGGAGCCTACGATAGCGAAACCGTTTGTCAGCATGCTTTCACGCGCGTTCACTGGTTTGCTGTCGCACTTTTATCCAGTTTGTTCAACTCAGTGCTTCTATCTCTTGTCCCCTCGATGTTCAGGATAGTCTCCCGTTCAAAATAAAACTGTGTCGGTAGGTGTGTTGAGCTAATAACCTAGAATATTGAGCCGTGGAACCACTCATTGTAGCGAATTGTGCATTGGTTTAAGCAGACAGTTCATGCATTTTGGAACGGAGATTTGCTAGATACATAGGGGTTGATCCACAGGCTTGACCGCTTGCAGCCTTACCCAACAAATTAACACAAGCGCGCTTGTTACAGGTCTTGACAGCATGCGAGCAGACGTTTAGCATACCCGCACCATCAGATACGGGAAATCCCTGTCTATGGAGAAAACGGGGGCTACTACGATGCCCAACTGTAATAGGTGCCACATGTAGCTGTATCACCTTCAAAAAGCTGAAGAGGTCTTTAGGATGAACGAGAAACTGAAGATTGCTGCGGTGCAAATGGAGCCCAAGATCCTGGAGAAGGATAGGAACCTGACAAGATGCCTCGAGCTGATTCAGGTCACCGCCAGGGAGGGCGCTCAGCTTATTGTCTTTCCTGAATGCGCTTTGACCGGGTACGTATTCACCAGCCTTGAGGAAGCCCTGCCACTTTGCGAATCTATCCCCGGCCCCAGTACCGGAAAAATCGCTAGCTTGTGCCGTGAACTGAATGTATATGTGGTACTTGGTTTGTTGGAAAGGGAGGCTGATAAATACTACAATGCCGCAGTCCTTCTAGGCCCTGGGGGAGTGCTCGCCAATTACCACAAGATCCACCTTCCCTATCTAGGGGTTGACCGCTTCTTGAACCATGGCGACCTACCACCAACTGTATGTCAGACCGAGATTGGTAGGATAGGGATGGGCATCTGCTATGATATAAATTTTCCAGAACACGCACGTATTATGGCATTGCAGGGAGCAGATATCATCGTTCTCCCAACGAACTGGCCTTTACACAGGGAGTTCGTCCCACAGTATATTGTCCCGGCAAGAGCCGCTGAGAACCTGGTCTTCGTTGTTGCTGTCAACCGTGCTGGTGAGGAACGAGGCACAAGGTTTATCGGTCGCAGCAAGATCGCCCACTGTTTCGGAGGGATAGCTCTGGCTGAAGGTAAGCCCTATGAAGAAGATATCCTTTACGCTAATATCGATCCAACAACAGCCAGAGAGAAGCACTTGGTATTCACTCCC
>CAZZJX010000056.1:6162-7247 GCA_964654845.1 uncultured Dehalococcoidales bacterium | reverse complement strand
CTGGTACGCCCTCACCCCCTGCAGGTGCAGAATGAACCGCCTCAGCTCGTTGGCGCCCATGTCGTGGACGCAGGTGGAGAGGCCGCTGGAGCGAAGGAAATCGATAAGGGAGAGAACCGCAGTGATCCGTATCTCTATGGTTCCTCGGCCCTTGCCCTCGGCGCGTGCGCACCATAGCTTTCCAGGAGGTTCCCCAGCTCGGTGTGGGGGCTGCCCGTTTCGGCGGGGGAGGAAATCGGGCTGTAAATCTTGGCCGCCATTGTGACACCTTTCTGCCGAAGCAGTGGGTCTTTTGACCCTTTTTCGCCGGCGGCCGGGATTTCAGCCAGCTTTGAGTCGTGCGTAAATGGCGTCCCTGGAGGGATTCGAACCCACGACCCACTGCTTAGAAGGCAGTTGCTCTATCCACTGAGCTACAGGGACTATGCTGCAGTTGTCGCTTGTGATTTTATCATCACGATACGCGCTTTTGCAAGTGAATGTACTCACTCCCTACCCTCGAGCGCTTTGTATTACATCCGCCGCTACATTGTTTGTGCCACAGAATATATGTCATATCGAGCACTGCTGATAGCGTAGATAATCGGTAAGCCAAGGCAACCAAAGCAGCCAAAGCACGCAAATGCTAACTTATAGCCTTTTTGAGTCAAAATATTGAACAAACCAGCCTATATTGTCGCCATTGAACTAGAATGATGATAGACAGCATAACAGTAGTATTAAGATAAGTTATTATATTATATGTTTAGATAATTTATAATAGTTATCTTATAGTACTAGTATTCCCTAATGCATATTAATAGTTTATAGGGGTTGACAAATACTATCAGTTATGGTTAAATTATATTTGTATTTATCAAATACTCTAAGAGGTGAAGAATTAGGCGTTGAGAGTAATGGTGGACAGCAAACTCAAGCGCACTAAGGCCTCAAAAGGGATAGACTGTCTTCTGGTTGAGGGCGCTTTTCTTACCAGAGAGCAACTTGAGACTGCCCGTTCATCGGCTAAGCGGGCAAATAAGGACTTAAGGCAGGTTCTCCTGGAAGAAAAGCTGGTCAGCCAGGAAACGCTTGCTATGGTGCTG
>CAZZJX010000056.1:3829-6123 GCA_964654845.1 uncultured Dehalococcoidales bacterium | reverse complement strand
ACTCAATATCCCCACCGTCGATCTCAAGGAGGCACAGGTTCAGCCGGCTGCTTTGTCGCTGGTATCGGAGGAAGTGGCTCGGAGGCATCATATCTTACCTATGACTATAGATGGTGATACCCTGACCGTGGCGACTGCGGAGCCAGATAACCACCGGCTTCTTGACACCCTTTCCTCTTTGACCAAGAAGAGGGTCAAGCCAGTTATACCCCTTCACAATGGCATTGTCGATGCTATCGATAGCCATTACAGATCGGGTACGCGGGTCGAGAGAGACATCAAACAACTGCTGGGTTCTGTCCGTACAACTGATATAGCGGACCCGACCCTCACTCTGGAAACCGTCACCAATGCCCCTGTGGTCAAAGCGGTGGAGATGTTGCTAACCCAATCGGTAAAGAGTAGGGCATCGGACATCCACATTGTACCTCAGGAGGATGCTGTACTAATTCGTTATCGCATCGATGGCATCATGCACGATAGCGTTCTTCTACCTACGGAAGTCCACTCAGCGCTTATCACCAGGATCAAGGTGATGGCCAATATGAATATTGCTGAGCGCAGGAGGGCCCAGGACGGACAATTTAGCGCTACGCTTTCAGGAAAGACGGTGGACTTTCGTGTTGCCACCGTAGGCACAAACCACGGAGAGATGGCGGTGCTGCGCGTATTGGATAAGTCGCTCTCCCTGATTGATCTCGCCGAACTGGGGATGTCGTCTAATGTTCTGGAGAGCTACAAGAAATGCCTTGAATCGCCCTTCGGCATGATCATGATTAGTGGACCTACCGGCTCGGGCAAGACTACCACTCTATATGCCTCGGTGAGCAAATTGAAAAAAGAAGAGCTTAATGTCATGACCATAGAGGATCCTATCGAATATGAGTTCAAAGGAGTGCACCAGATTCAGGTTAATCGCGCTGCGGACATCACCTTCGCCAGTGGGCTGCGGGCAACCATGCGCTTAGACCCTGATGTCATCCTTGTTGGTGAGATCCGCGACGCAGAGACAGCGAACACAGCTATCCAAGCAGCTCTTACCGGGCACTTGGTAATGACATCTATCCACGCCAACGATGCTGCTGGCGCTATCGTTCGCCTGCTGGATTTTGGGGTGGAGCCATTTCTGGTGACTTCAGGAGTCATAGCTGCAGTCTCGCAGCGCCTGATGAGGAAGGTATGCCCCCATTGTGGAGAGATGAAGCAAGCGCCTGTCGTAGAGGCAATGGCCTACCAAAAAGAGATGGAGGAGGAACGAACCGAGTTCGCCTATGGCACCGGCTGTAGCGCTTGCTCTCATACCGGCTTCCGAGGGCGGATCGGTGCTTTCGAAATGATAACTATGAACGACACCCTGAGACAGATGGTGAGTCGAGGGGCTGGTGCTTATGAGGTTAAGCAGCAGGCGATGGAGGATGGAATAATCACCATGCGCCATGATGGCATGCTTAAGGCCAAGGATGGGGTGACAACCCCCGGCGAGGTTATCCGCCACGTATTCACCATCGGGTGAGCAAGGAGGCAGAACAAATGGTATGCTTTGAGATTCTTTACTTCGCTCGCAGTGCTAACAAGGCTCAACTTCAGAATGCTAAAGGGGAGGTAAGAAGCTGATGTGGTTCAAATATGTGGCCTGTAACGCTAGGGGTCGGACGGCTACCGGGGTGCTGGAGGCTACATCGGAGCGGGAAGCCGAGAGGACGCTGTGGCGTTCTGACCTGACCATTATCCGCCTGGACCAGAAACGCAAGCCAGTCTCCGTAGATGAAGCGCTCCCCAGCATGTTCGGGGTGAAACGCCACGATGTGATCTACTTCACCCGCGATCTCGCCACGTTGCTCAACTCTGGGATCGGCATACTCCCTGCATTGAATATGCTCCACGGGCGAACCACCAACAAGGGCTTGAAGAAAGTTCTGCAAAATGTAAAGGGAGCAGTGGAGACGGGGAGCTCCTTCTCTGGGGCCTGTGCCCAACATCCCAAAGTGTTCTCGCCATTCTTCATACGCATGACGAAAGTTGGCGAGGAGGTGGGCAACCTGGAGATAATGTTACAGCAAATAAGCGTCCAGATGGAGAAAGAGGAGCAGATTAGCAAAAAGGTGAGGGGTGCTATGATGTACCCCACCTTTGTGCTCGTCATTGCCGCTGTCGCCATATTCGCATTGCTCTACTTCGTTATACCAGCGATGGACGTGCTCTTCTCCCAGATCGGTGGCAGCCTTCCTATAATCACCCGAATCGTGCTGGCCGTTGCCAATTTCCTCCAGGCCAATATTCTCTATATATTACTT
>CAZZJX010000056.1:0-3819 GCA_964654845.1 uncultured Dehalococcoidales bacterium | reverse complement strand
GTGTTGAAGATGCCCATTATCGGCAATGTTGTCCTTATCGGGACGATGACTCAAATGGCGAGAAACATCTCCATCATGGTGCGTGGAGGCATCTCTCTCACTGAGTGTCTTGACTTGATAGTTGAAACGACAGACAACCACCCGATAAGGCTAGCGTTGGAGAAAGTGCGCACCAAGATCCATGCCGGTGAAGCTCTTTCTGTTGCGATAGCCAAGCAACGGGTATTTCCCTTGCTCTTCTCCCAGGTGGTGGGTGTTGGGGAGGCAAGTGGCAGGCTGGAGTCGAACCTGGAGGTACTCGCCGATTTCTATGAGGCAGAGGCGGACCGGGCCATCTCCAAGGCTACGGGGCTGCTCGCCCCGATAATGATTGTATGCTGTGGCCTTATGGTGGGTCTTATCGCTATGGCAATATACATGCCAATCTATTCTTTGATGGGTCAGCTAAGCGGATGAAGATAAGAGGCCAGAGAGGGCAGGCACTGCTTGAGGTGTTGATCAGCACGATTATCCTTGCCATTGTGATAGTCGGGTTAATCAGCGGCATGCAGGCAGGCATATGGGGCACCAAACGGGTGGACGAGAAGACTACAGCCATCAATCTGGTGCAGTCACAGATGGAGTATGTAAAAGCCCAGCCTTATCAGCTTTATGATGACCAGGGTAACCCCGTTGAGGGCGAAGGATACAGCAAAATCACGGAGGATGTGCTGCCCGCTGGTTTTTCTTTAAATGACATCGAGATTGTAGTTAGCAATCTCGGCAACCAAACATACCCCGAGGCCACACAGCAAGTTACAATCACCATTACCTACGATGGAAACAACACTTTTATCTTGTCGGGCTACAAGAGAAAGGGGTGATGCGATATGTTTAGAAATGAACGTGGCTTCACCTTTGTAGAGCTAATAATCGCCATGACCTTAACTGGCATCATCGTCAGTGTGATGGGTAGCGTTCTCTTTCACTTTCTCAGCACGCCGGCGCGGGAGGCTGACCACATTACCGCCGTAAACGAGCTGAGATTCGCCCTTGATATCATTCAAAATGACGGGGTCCAGGCGCAGTCATTTACCAGTTCCGAAGCACCTGATTACGGCTATTTTACGTGGGAAATTTTTGATCCAGACCTGGGCACCGTGGTGACATATACTGCCTCATATAATTATGACGATGGCAGTGGGCGGTTGATTAGAGAGGAAACGAAAGATGGCACCATTAACTCCATCGCCTCGCATATAGCTGCTGCCGAAGATGTTGATTTCGTCACCAACGAGGAGGGTAATGCGGTGATGGTGACAATAACGGTGACGTTGGACAATGGAAGCGGTAATACAGTAGTAGAAACGGGCACCCGCAATGTAGATATGAGGGTAGCCCCGTAATGGGAGGGGAGCAAATGAAAAGCGTAGCACGGGATCAAAAAGGAGTGACCATACCGCTGGTGATTGTGCTCATGGTAGTCGGGGCGGCCGTCATTGCAGCGCTTTTTCTCTACCTGAACGCCAGCCTGCTGCTCATTGGCAAGAATCAGCAGAATATCGATAGCTATTATGCCGCCGATTCTGGCATAGACTATGCGTTAAACCAGTTCCGAGATGTAGTGCTGAATCCCGGGTTCTCCGGCATAGAGCAATTCGACCCATACGAACTGAACGACAACAGTGTTGATGTCACTATAGAAGATGAAGGCGGCAGCATGTACAAGATTACCTCAACTGCGACCGGCGATACTGGCAGCGCCACAGTTGAGTCCTATATACAATTTCATGACTACGCTTTCTTCTTTGACGGCGCCATCACCAGCAACAGTGACATAAACATCCAACCTGGTTCTACGGTGACAGGCAATGTAACGTATGCTGGATCGATAGACGGGGAGGAGAACATCGACGGCAATATCACCGAGGTGGATGCAATAGAACCTTGGCCCACGATCGATTATTTCTCCGGCTTTTACTGGGACGATGTAGAAGACTTAGAACCTCTTGGCGACAGCTCCATAGATGTGAAAGACACCGACAGCATCGGGCCACTGTATAGAGACGGATCCTTGGACATCGTCAGCAGTGAAGCCGCAGCGTGGGCGCAGCTTGATGGAACCGTCTTTGTCGCAGGCGTGACCAATGAACTGAAAATCGGCCAAACGGGAAGGGACTTCACGATAGACCTTAATGGGCAGGTAATATATGTTGAAGGCGCCATTATAGTAGGCGGCAAATGCACTCTCTCTGGATCAGGGTTCATTATTGCTGGGGGAGACATTGATTTTCAGCCAAACATGCAGTCTGGACCTGATGATTTCGTGTTTGTCCTGTCCATAGAAGGCACAGCCAATTTTCAACCCGGGGGTGACTTCTATGGGTCCGTGGCCGGAGATGTCATGGTTAATCTACAACCGGGATGTAGCCTTACGTTTAGCAACCTCTCAGATGAAGGTGTGAATTTTAGTGAAGGCGACCAAGCGAGACTGGAAATCCTAACCTACGACGTTCTATAGAAGCTCAATACGGCTATTTCAGAGTGCCCTATTCTATTCTTTGATGGGTCGGTTGGGAAGATGAAAATGAGAGACCAAAAAGGGCAGACTCTGATCGAGGTCATCATTGCTATGGCTATTCTGGGCATAGTGGTGAGCGGCCTTCTTACCGCCATGCATATCACCTACAAAACCACGGATGATGTAAACGATCGGACCATTGCCGAAAGCTTGGTTCGAGGCCAGCTAGAATACATCAAGACCTGTGATTATGATGATGTTCACAATCCCCCGGAATACGGGCTAGACCCTGATATTGACCTCAGCGCTACCCCCTACAGTAACAACTTCCAGGTTGATGTTACTGCCGTGCGCCTCGATCCCAGCCAGAACGGCACGGATGACGACGAAGGCATTCAGAAGGTAACGGTGACGGTTAGAGCCCACGGCGAGGCAATATTTACAGTAGTAGAGTACAAGGTGAACCGATGAATAGCAGGTCTTCAAGGCAAAAGGGGTTTACCTTCGTCGAACTGATTATAGTTATGGTTATAGGCAGTCTGGTTGCTTCTGCTGTCGCAACCGCTATATATCAGTTGTTCTTGACCACTGAGCTCAACAGAGACCACATGACTGCTTACAGGCAGGTGCAGCATGCTGGCTACTGGGTAAGCCATGATGCGGTAAGTGCTAAGAATGTTACAGTTGATGATGACCCGGAGACTGCGGATTTTGTCACTATGGCTTGGATTGATTGGGACGGTCTGAGTCATGAGATTATATACACCTTGGTAGACGGCTCCGACGGACTCAAAGAGTTGAGACGCAGCTATTCCATCGATGGCGTTGTTCAACAGGACAGCCATGTCGCCGACTACATTGATGCAACTGCCCAAAACACTACACTAAGTCAAAATATTAATAGCACAGATACTACCATCATTGTGGCTAGCACTGATGGTTTTCACTCGACAGGCGTGTTGCACATCGAGGACGAGCTTATCGAGTATGGGAACACGACAGGAAGCAGTTTCACCGACTGCAGCCGCGGCGCCTACAGCACCTCTGCTGCGGCCCACTCCAGCGGCGTTGAGGTCAGGTGCTCGCCGAATACCAATTGCTACTGGGATGGCAACCAGTTGAGCATGGTCATTACGGCTCACGTTGGCAACCAGGTGGCGACAAGAATATATAACATTGAGCCCAGACCACTCATGTGAATGGAAGGGATGTCGATGAAGAAGACAATTACACTCAGGAAAAATGAAGAGGGCTACGTTCTAGCTTTTGTCCTGGTTATCGTGCTCATGGTTGGCATCGTCGTTGTGCCACTTTTACTC
>CAZZJX010000055.1:0-7277 GCA_964654845.1 uncultured Dehalococcoidales bacterium | reverse complement strand
GTTGAGTAAATGAAGACTGGCGATGCTTATTCCCTCCCCCACTATCGAGATTCTTTGCCGGAGCCTGCCCTGAGCGCCGTGAGATTCTTCCCCTTCACTCTGTGAAGGGTCAGAATGACAGGAAGCCCGAATGGGCTCAAAATGACACAGCAAATTATAGGATGGGTGCAGCCCCGAAAGTGGTAAACCCACCAACCTTCTTTACGGTGGGTTTCGTTTCACTCTACCCACCCTACCTCTAGTGTTTTACAGCCAGCTTCTGCGACAACAACTGTGCGTTTTGTATGGCATACCCTTCGGCATCGTTGTTGAAGTAGATATAGACCGCATACAGGTTTTTGGCTAGCCCTGAAATCCGCCGCGCCCAGTCCTCAAGCTCTTCATCGGAGTAGCAGCTATAGTAGAGCCCACTTGAGCCATGAAAGCGAATGTAGGCAAAATCAGCCGTAGCCAGCAACGGGCAAGCGAGGCCGGGCATATCGAAGACGCAGAAGCCTACATTGTGCTTGCGCAGCATGTCGAAAACCCCCTCATCAAGCCAGGACTCATGGCGGAACTCCAGCACGTGACGAAGTTCCTCGGGCAAGAGGGAGAGAAAGCTATTAAGCCTCTCATCGTTTCGGTGCATATTTGGCGGAAGCTGGTAGAGCAGAGGCCCCAGCTTCTCTTTGAGAAGGCGTGCCCTCGATAGAAAGGTCTGTATCGGCTCCTCGACATCCCTGAGCCGCTTGATGTGGGTGATGAAGCGGCTGACCTTTACCGCATAGATAAAGCCCTCGGGGGAGGTCTGGCGCCAGTTCGAAAACGCCTTCTCTGTCGGCAGGCGGTAGAAGCTGCTGTTGAGTTCCACTGTGGGGAAATGTCGGGTGTAAAACTCCAGCCACTTCGACTGTGCCAGCTTCGCCGGATAGAACACCTCTCTCCAGTGCCGGTACACCCAACCACTCGTCCCAATGTAATATTCGGCCAAACCCTATCACCTCGCCATCTTGAATTATATGCCACCCCAATATCGCCATCAACCTTGATGGCCCTCTCCGTTTATGGTAGATTTCCAATAGCAGAGACTGACATAAAATCGCCTGAGCTGATGGCAGTAATCGTCAGGTTAGCTATGAATCTGGAAGAGAGCCGAGAAAGACTAATCCGACACCTTAGTCGTGAGATACGCGACGAGAGAGTGCTTGATGCTATGCGCCGAGTGCCACGGGAGCTTTTCGTGCCTCAGGCAGAGCGCCACCTTGCCTACGATGACAGACCACTGCCCATCGGCGAGGGGCAAACCATCTCTCAGCCATTCATCGTCGCCCTGATGACCCAGGCATTGAATCTTACTGGAACGGAAAAGGTTCTGGAGCTAGGCGCTGGAAGTGGCTATCAGGCAGCCATCCTTGCTGAACTGGCACGACAGGTAATCACTGTGGAGCGACTACAAAATCTTGCTGACACTGCCCGACAGACACTGGAGAAACTGGGCTATACCAATATACAGGTTTACCTTGCCGAGGAAACCATCGGCTGGCAAGCCGATGCACCATATGAAGCAATTATGGTTACCGCTGGTGCGCCGCAGATCCCCCCCAAGCTACTCGAGCAGCTAACGGTAGGCGGCCGTATGGTCATCCCCGTTGGCTCGATGTGGGATCAGGACCTGCTCCAGGTGACCAAGCAGAAGAAAGGATTCACCGTTAATAATTTGACCCCCTGCCGTTTCGTCCCTCTTATCGGCGAGGGAGCCTGGAGCGATGATTAGAGGAGCTTTGGTCTGAGAAGGTATGAAACCAAGCTACGACGCTCCCCCGCCATGCCGCGGCCAAAGGCCTATAACGATGAGCGCCCCCAGCCCAACGCCAGCGATGACAGCGCCAATCCAACCCAATAGACACAGCACAGTGACAATCACCCCGGATAATAGTACCCCCAGGGAAATTGACAGCAAGGCATCCCTAAATCTCAACCCAATTAAAAATGCAACCATTGAACCGGTCCAGGCACCCGTCACCGGCAAGGGAATGGAGACGAAGAGCATTAGCCCAACCCGCCCATATTTTTCTACAAGTCTTCCTCGCCGCTGCGCCAGGCCTAAAACCCACTCCAGCGCATTCCCGACAACGCCCATCCTGGCTGAGAATCGCCTCACAAAGCCCAAGAATAGCAGAATAAAAGGAACAGGAAGAATGTTGCCAATAAGAGCGATGGGGAGGGCAAAATACCACTGGATATGAAAAACGTTTATCGCCACCGGCAGTGCACCCCTGAGTTCCACTATGGGAAGCATTGAGACGACAAACACGATCAGTGTTTTGGAAATCCCCAGGCTTTGTAAGCTCTCGAACACAGTTATCCCCTCGGCACAATACCATGTGCGGGAAAACCCCGTCAAGCCAACTGATGTCCCCAGCTATTGTCATATTTTGAAATGTCTGCTACATTATCCTGGCGAGGAATTGCCAGGGGAAGCAAAAGAAAAGGCGGAATAGTGGAAACGGCATTAGTCATCTTCTTGCTCAGCTTTATTTCATTCTGGGGTTTGCTGACCATCGGTCAAATCATAGGCGGTACGATTTACCTACGGCGATACAATAGATTGCACGGCCGCTATCCGAAGCGCGAAGACGTGCGTTGGTGGGTATGGCAGCTTCTTAACCCCGTGGGTTGGCGAAGCAGAGGCATCTTCGTACCTACGCGCCGCCGGCGTGGTGACCGTGGTGATGCCGGAGGCGACGGAGGAGGTGGTGGTAATAAATTTGGTCTATAGCTTACGGTAATGTCAATTTGGTTGCAAGGCAACCAAGAGGTCAGCAAGCTTATCACCCACTGGGCTACATCCGCTGTCCTCCTTGCCGTGCCGTAAAAACGCTGCTATACTACTTGCAGCATGGATTATGAGACGGTCATTGGCCTGGAAGTTCACTCCCATCTCCTAACAGAGAGCAAGATGTTCTGCAGCTGCAGTGCGGACTACATAAATGCTGCCCCTAACACTCATGTATGCCCCGTTTGCCTGGGCATGCCCGGTGTTCTGCCTGTAATAAACCAGCAAGCATTGGAATACACAGTAATGACAGCGCTTGCCTTAAACTGTACCATCCCCGAATATACCAAGTTCGACCGAAAGAACTACCCTTACCCCGACCTTATGAAAGGCTATCAGATCTCCCAGTATGACACCCCTATAAGCATCGATGGGTGCATGGACATCGAGATTGAAGTTCAACAAAAGAGGATCGGGATCACTCGAGTTCACCTTGAGGAGGACACGGCAAAGCTACTTCATCGCCACACGCCAGAGGGGGAGTCCTATACCTTGATGGATGTCAATCGTTCTGGCGTGCCTCTTATGGAAATCGTAAGTGAGCCTGATTTACGCTCCCCTGAGGAGGCGCGACAATACCTTATCAAGCTGCATACCATCCTCCAGTTTCTCGGCGTCTCTACAGGGAATATGGAGGACGGGAGCTTCAGGTGTGATGCCAATATAAGTATTCGACCACTCGGTAGAACCGACTACGCAGCCAAGGTCGAGGTCAAGAATATGAACAGCTTCAGGGCAGTTTATCGTGCCCTTGAATACGAGGAGAATAGGCAGAAAGAGGTACTTGAGGCAGGAGGAACCATCGTTCAAGAAACCAGGGGCTGGATTGAGGAAAGAGGAGTCACAGTGTCACAGCGGAGTAAAGAGTATGCCCATGATTATCGGTATTTCCCTGAGCCTGATCTTCCTCCAATGGCTTTCAGCCGTACCTGGGTTGAAGAGCTTGGAGCCAAACTCCCCGAGCTTCCCGATGCCAGGCGCAGTAGATACACACAGCAGTATGGCCTATCGCCCTATGATGCCGGCCTGCTAACCACCTCTAAAGCGATGGCTGATTACTTCGAAGACTGCATAAGCCTGACTGAGGGCCCAAATCTTGAAAAGAGAACCAAGGCGGTGAGCAACTGGCTTCTCGGCGATTTCACCAGATTGCTACACTCTACAGACACCGACATCAGCGACTGCAAGGTAACATCCAAGCATCTAATGGAGATGCTGGGCCTCATCGATCAAGGAACGCTCAGTGGTGCCGCGGCCAAGACGGTCCTTGAAGATATGTTCAGTGATGGCAAGCGCGCCAGCGAGATCATCGCGGAAAAAGGGCTTACTCAAATAAGCGATACCAAGGAGGTGGAGGACATTATAGCCCAGGTAATTGTCAGCAATGCTCAAGCGGTGGACGACTTTAAAAGGGGAAAGGGAAAGGCGCTAACCTTCCTGGTAGGACAGGTGATGAGACTGACAAAGGGGCGGGCTAATGCCTCATTGGTAAATGAACTCTTGAAGGAGAAACTGGAAGGTTAGTCATGCTGAGCTATCTCAATATCGCTCAAATCATAATAGCTATAGTCTTGATTGCTGCAATCATGCTCCAGGTGAGAGGAGGCGGACTGGGAGGCATCTTCGGCACCCAGACGGGCACGTACCGCACCAAGAGAGGGATAGAGAAAACGTTGTTTCAACTCACCGTCATCCTCGCTGTGATCTTTATCATCATCTCGATATTCGCTGTTCGTGTTGCCAGTTAGAATTATGGGCGTAATTACACTGACCACTGACTTTGGCCTACAAGACCCGTATGTGGCAGCGGCAAAGGGTGTAATCCTCAGCATCAATCCCAAAGTCGATATCATCGACATCAGCCATGCCATCGAGCCACAGAATATCGCTCAGGCTGCCTTTTTGTTGAGCACCACCTATCATTATTTTCCCAAAGGCACCATCCATGTTGCTGTCGTTGATCCTGAGGTGGGCACCGAACGAAAGGCAGTGCTGTTAGTTACGCCATCAGCCTTCTTTATTGCTCCAGACAACGGCCTTCTCAGCTACATAATAGACGAAACTCCCCCTGATAACATACAGGTCTTCGCACTCACAAATCCCAGTTACTTGCTTTCAACCGTTAGCGATACCTTTCACTGTCGCGACATCTTTGCTCCCGCAGCCGCCCACCTTTCTCGGGGCATTTCACCCGAAGAGTTTGGCGAGATTATTCACTCAATCTATGCATTTCCCATTTCCCGACCTCAGGTCAGCGAAGACGGAGTGCTTGTCGGTCATATCCTTCACATCGACCACTTTGGCAATCTAATCACCGACATCAAAAAGAACAACCTCCCCAGAGGCAGGATCTTCATCGAGGTTCACGGTCACATCATAGATGATCTGAGCCGGACCTATGCCGATGAAGATGAAAACGAACTGCTAGCGCTTATCGGCAGCAGCGGAAATCTGGAAATATCGGTGAGCAATAACAATGCCGCCAGGTTTCTTAGAGCCAAAATGGGCGATGAAGTAAAGGTGGGAATCAACAAGTCATCACTGAGACAGATTAGAAACAGGGAAACCGAGTAATTAGAGGAAGTTCAAGATGGAAATACCCCGAGAGGAGAAATGCACTCCCGTCTTCCTTCAAGATTACGGCTGTGATAGATGAATGTTAACGAAGATAGCTTTAGAGAATGAGCCAGAATACATCCCTCAAGCAGCAAACATTATCCTGTAGTACACTCCTGCGCATTGACTCTAACGTGTATGTACATCTGAAGTGCTGGTGGATGCATGTAGCAATCTCCCATAATGAAAAGAGGTAAGCCTTTGAAGCTCAATATATGGTTCTTGGAGACCAGGCCGCAGTTCCTGCTTCTTTCCGTAGTGTTGGCATTCCTGGGTACGTGTATTGCATGGCACGATGGCGTCTTTCATCTCGGTTATGCGCTGCTCGCTTTCCTTGGGCTTCTGCTAGCCCATATCAGTGTCAATGTGCTCAACGATTATTTTGACTATAGAAGTGGGATAGACCTTGAAACAAAAAGAACGCCGTTTAGTGGCGGCAGTGGCATTCTGCCGGCGGCTCTGCTTAAGTCCAGGCAGGTCCTATGGTTTGGCCTAGTCGCTTTCCTGTTGGCAGCACTAATCGGTGTCTATTTCGTAGTAGCCAGAGGTTGGCTCTTACTGCCATTACTTGTAATTGGTGCAGTATGTATACTTCTTTATACCCCTTTAGTGACTAAACTGGGTTGGCCCGAGTGGGCTCCCGGGTTGGGAATGGGGGCATTGCCGGTTCTGGGGACCTATTTCATTCAGACCGGTGACTACACCCTGCCAGCGGTAATTGCCGCGATACCCTCTGGCATTCTGGTTCATAACCTGCTGCTGCTGAACGAGTTTCCCGATACCGAGGCCGATAAGAAAGCCGGTAGGAAAACACTTCCCATTACTATGGGAAAGACAAAGGCAAGCATAGTCTATTCAGCGCTGACTGTCATAGTCTATCTCTGGATAATTGGTAGTGTTATCGCCGGGCAAATGCCGGTCTTGTCTTTAATAGCCTTGCTCACGCTCCCATTCGCCATAAAGGCGATTCGGGGTGCCTTGAAGCCACAGGAAATGGCCAAGCTGGTGCCAGCTATGGCAAGCAATGTCCTGGTTGTCCTGCTAACCCAGTTTCTGTTGGGCGTTGGCTATCTTCTGGCAAGGATTTTCTGACCAAGAATCTTAGCCTTAGCTATGCAGAGCTGCTGGAGAGGTGATAGGTATGTCGGTTGATCTGGTTCTGTTGCATCCGCCGAGTGTGTACGATTTTCGGCAAAAAACGATCCTTTATGGACCGGTTGGCGACCTTATTCCGCCATCTCCGGTTTTCGAGATGTATCCGATAGGCTTTACCAGCATTGCCGAATACCTGAAGCGGGCTGGCTATCAGGTGCGCATTATCAACCTTGCGGTGCGGATGCTAAATGATAGAAGCTTCGACGCTGAGGCGTTGGTAAAGCGCCTGAGGTCACCAGTTTTTGGCATCGATCTGCACTGGCTGGTCCATTGTCATGGTGCTATTGAGGTGGCGCAATTGGTGAAACGGCACCATCCCAACGCCAAGGTGATGGTTGGCGGATTCTCCGCTTCTTACTACCATCAGGAACTAATGCAATACCCTGAGATAGACTATGTAATGAGAGGTGACTCTACCGAGGAGCCTTTGCGACAGTTAATGGACTGCATAAAGATGGGGGCAGAGCCAGAGGCAGTACCCAATCTTGTCTGGCGAGACAGGCAGGGCAGAACCCGAGAAAATCCCTTCTCCCATGTTCCTGCTGACCTCAGTGGGGTAATGGTCAGCCATTATGCCAATGTTGTCCGTTCGGTGATTAGATACCGCGACCTTGCCAGCTATGTTCCATTTAGCAACTGGGTAAAATATCCAATTACCGCTGTGTTTACCTGCCGTGGTTGCACCCAGAAT
>CAZZJX010000054.1:0-7358 GCA_964654845.1 uncultured Dehalococcoidales bacterium | reverse complement strand
GTCCTACGATAGAGAACCAAAAGCTCGTCATTGCCCACATCTATCCCCCCTTTCGTAAAGAGAGCGAGGGGGCTATCCCCCCTTTCGTAAATGGGGTAAGGGGGATTATATTTGTAAGTAATGATAAGCCCTTTTAGAGAAGGATTTGATAAGGTATTATACGGATCACCATAATGTTTGATGCTTACCTGGATATCGAGACCACTGGGCTATCACGGTTTTATAACGAGATAACCGTGATCGGCGTCTACCTCGTGGATGGCAGGGACAGCCGGCTGGTCCAACTGGTGGGCGACGCCGCAACCAAGGATAATCTTCTCGGGGCTCTGGAGGGTGTGGACACGATATTCACCTATAATGGGAGCCGGTTCGACCTTCCATTCATACACACCCGTCTGGAGATAGACCTGGCCAGCATGTTTTACCACCATGACCTGATGTATGACTGCTGGAGAATGAACCTTAAAGGCGGTTTCAAGGCAGTGGAGCGGCAACTGGGTATTCCCAGACAACTGGAGGGTGTTGATGGATTTCAGGCAGTAATACTGTGGTGGAGGTATAGAAGTTACGATGACGAGAATGCCCTTGCTCTACTGCTGCAATATAATAAAGAGGATGTGGTGAATCTAAAGGCCCTGAGGGAGAGACTATCGATTCCTGCCTCCATTTGAACACAAGAATGAACAGGGAATCTGATAGGCCGGGTTGAAACATATGGTGAGGTGTCATCATGGCTACCTACTCTCATTCGCAACTGAGCATGTATGAGCAGTGCCCGTTGAAGTACAAGCTCTGCTACCGGGACAAGATCAAGCGGGACGTTGAAGGCGTTGAAGCGTTCGTGGGGTCGCGGGTCCATGACACCCTAAAGAAGTGCTATGACGATGTTCGTCTTACCAAGGTAGATACGCTGGATGAGCTGCTTTCCTACTACGATAATATCTGGCAGCAGAACTGGCATGACTCAATCATTATCACCAAGAAGGACTTAACGCAGGACCACTACAAGGCCCTGGGTAAGAGAATGCTAGAGACCTACTACCAGCGGTATGCACCATTTGGCTCGGACATAACCATAAGCACCGAGATGAGGATTGCCTTTTCACTGGATGATGATAGATACAGGTTGATGGGATACATCGACCGCTTGTCACGCGCCGAGGGCGATGTCTATCAGATACATGACTACAAGACTTCAGCCTACCTGCCCAGCCAACAGGATGCCGATATCGATAGGCAACTGGGCCTATACCACATCGGTGTTCAGAAGAAATGGCCGGATATAAACAATATCAGGCTTGTGTGGCACTATCTTGCCTTTGATAAAGATCTGGTTTCGTCGCGCTCCGAGGAGGCAATCTCCAAGCTGGTGGAGGATACTATCAGGACAATTGATGAGATACAAGCTACAGATCATTTCACGCCCCGAGAGTCTGGCCTGTGTGATTGGTGTGAGTACCCCGATCTGTGTCCGCTGCGCAAGCACTTCGTCAAGGTGGAAGCCCTGCCGGCTAATGAATACCTCAATGAACCCGGGGTTGTATTGGTAAACAAGTATGCCCAGCTCAGAGAAGAGGCATCGGAAATAGGCGAAGAGATGGACAAAGTGAAAGAGGCGATTCTCGACTATGCCAGACGGGAAGAGGTGGAGGTAATCAAAGGCAGCGACCGCAAGGTCAGGGTTAAATTTGACGAGAAGCTGAAGTTCCCCGGAAAGAGTGAGATCGAGCGCAGGGAACTGGATGACGCAATAAAGCAGGCGGGCATGTGGATGGATGTATCGCAGCTTGATACGACGTCGCTTAATCGGGTGATTGAGAATAGCCTATGGAGCGAAGAGCTGATCAACCAGGTGCTGAAATACGGCAGAATCGAAGAGACCAGCGCCGTTTACCTTTCAAAATTGAAAGATGAGGAGAAGTAGCTAGACACCATTATGGGTTTGTGCATCATAAACAATGTAGGCACAACTCAAGAAAGGACGCGAAAGGGGATAATACTATCCAGCAGCGAAGTGGAATCTCTATTACAACCGAAACCCTTGCTCGATGTCAGGAGAATAGGGGAACAGCCCACAGGTCATTATTGTGCCAGCCTACCAATTTGGCTGGAGTAAACTTGTTCTTCAACGGCTCGTTGCTACTGGCAAATACTCTGATATAGTTCTCAGTGAGTCCAACCCAGACCCCCCTCTCCACCTCCCTCTCCCAGAGCACCGTCATGCTTCGCCCCAAGAACCGCTCACGATACAGAGACGCCGACTCCCTTGCCAGCTCAAGCATTCTCTTGCTTCTCACACTCTTTACCTTCTCTGCAACCTTTTGCGGCATCTCAGCAGCGAGGGTCCCTGGTCTTTCCGAGTACGAGAAGACATGGATATTGGCAAACCCCATCCTCTGGCAGAAGCGGTGGCTGTCTTCAAATTCCTCATCCGTTTCTCCGGGGAAGCCCACCATAATGTCCGTGGTTATCGCCACATCCGGCACTGCCTCTCTAGCTATAGCTAAAGCCTTCTCGTAATCGGCGGTTGAGTATTGTCGTCGCATTTTTCTCAGCACCGAGTCGCTCCCACTCTGGAGGGAGAGATGCAAGTGGGGGCATAGCCTGTCATCATCCCATAGGGCGGTAAGCGATGGAGTAAGGTCTTGAGGTCTAAGGGAAGACAGGCGCAGTCGCCCAATATCGGTCTCAGTAAGGATGCGCCGCACGAGCACCTCCAGGCTGGGCTTGTAGGCCCCGATTTGGGTCCCTGTCAGCGTCACCTCCTGATAGCCTACACTAATTCTCTCTTTGGCCTCGTTCACTACCTCTTCAATGGGTTCGCTGTATTCCCTGCCCCGGACAAATGGCACAATGCAATAGGAACAGAACTGGTTGCACCCTTCCTGGACCTTCACCATGCTACGAGTGCGAAGGGTGGGTGCAGTGTTATTGGTTGGTTCTCTTTCAATCATGCCTATATCTTCTATAATATCGAGAATGCGAGCCTTTTCTCCATTGCCAAGAACGATATCAACCCCCTCCACCCGGGCAAGCTCATCAGGTGCTCTCTGGGGATAGCAGCCGATGGCGATGATGAGGGCCTCTGGATTCCTCCGTCGCGCCAGTCTCAACAGATGGCGGGACTTGCGGTCGGCGACATGGGTTACTGTGCAGGTATTGAGGATGTAGATATCAGCACCATCTAAAGCTGAAGTAAGGCGGTACCCCTCCTTGGCAAGCTCCCTTGCCATAAACTCAGACTCCGCCTGATTCAGTCTGCATCCCAGTGTCTCCAGAGCTACGGTTCTACCCATCTTCAATGAAGCTACTCACCAGCGTGGTGGATTCCGTTTCACCCTACCGTGGCTTATATGTGCTCTAGTTGACTTTTTCACTGCTTTTGACCATAATCTGTTAGAGAATGATACCTTAGTATAGCGTCTAGCTCAAGGATGCAATATGGGAGGAGATAGCTTCGACTCTCGTCGAGATATCGCGATAAAAGGCGAGGAGTTATCCAACAAAGGAAATCCTCGTCATGATTAAACGGAGGGTTTCTTAAAGGGAGGTGGACGGAAGCTCAAATAAACTGGCAAATGTCTGCATACAACTGAGGGTAAGGAGTGGCAATAGAGAGCCCCGGTGTTCTATTTAGCGAAATTATCATAACGTTTATCCTTCTTAAGCGGGGCGATAAGTCTACTTCGACTGAGACCAGGATTATTTTGTCGCCAGCATCTAGCTAGCTACAACCCATCCAAGGATCTTGCCTTTGTAGACTACATGCCAGGGTCCCCCCTCAGGCAAGATTCGAAAGGAGGAAGTCAAGAAGGTATGAGAAGAGTAGTGATAACCGGTGTAGGGGCAGTAACCCCCCTTGGGATAGGGGTGGAGAATAGCTGGCAAGCCTTATGCCAGGGGATATCGGCTGTTGGAATGATTACCAGATTTGATGCCAAGAAGCATCGATGCCAGATCGCCGCCGAGGTAAAGGGCTTTAACCCCTATGATTTCATGGAAAAGAAGCAAATAAGGTCGATGGACCTCTTCATTCAGTATGCTATAGCCGCGGCCCGGATGGCCATGGAGGACTCTAAATTCGACATCACTTCTGTAGATGAGGATAGGGCCGGCCTCGTTGTAGGTAGTGCTCTGCAAGGCATGCAAACCATGGAACATAATCAGCAGCTCCTCCTTGAGGGCATGCAGGATAAGATCTCCCCTTTCTTTGTCCCTGGTTTTATCGCTAATATGGCAGGTTGTCAGATCGCCATTGCATTTGGCATCAAGGGACCGCTCATCTGCCCCGTAACTGCCTGCGCCACCGGGACACACGCCATCGGTGATGCCTTTAAGATGATTCAGCAGGGGGGCACCGATTTTATGCTCGCAGGTGGAGCTGAGGCGGCCATTACCCCTTTGATTTGTGCTGGGTTTGACGCATTAAAAGTCACCTCTCCCAGAAACAATGAGCCGCAGAGGGCAAGTCGCCCTTTCGATAAAGACCGTGATGGCTTCGCCCCTGGCGAGGGGGCAGGCATCGTCATATTGGAGGAGCTCGAAATGGCACTTAGGAGGGGAGCCAAGATCTATGCCGAGGTGACAGGTTACGGCGTAACCAATGACGCCTACCATATAGTCTCCACCGACCCCCAAGGAGATGGAGCAGCCCGCTGTATGAAGATGGCCCTCGCCGATGCTGGGATCTCCTGCAACCAGGTTGATTATATCAATGCTCACGGAACTTCTACCATTGTAAATGACCTCTCTGAGACCATGGCCATAAAGACAGCCTTTGGCGAATATAGCAAGGTGGTTCCCGTTAGCTCTAATAAATCTATGATAGGACATCTTATGGGTGGATCAGGTGCGGTAGAAGCAATCTTCACCGCTCTCACCATACGAGATGGGATCATTCCTCCTACCATCAATTATGAAACGCCTGACCCTCAATGCGACCTGCACATCGTTCCCAACACAGCAAGGAAAGCCAAGGTAAATATTGCCATTTCCAACTCCTTCGGCTTTGGTGGCACGAATGGTGTTCTGGTTCTCAAGGAGTTCAGCGGACAGTAGCTGAAGCTCTCATACAAACACGATCCCATCGTGGACTGCTTTTATGTAAAGAAAGGCTCTGACTTGTACGATCTCGCAGTTGCTGGCGCCGGCGTAGCTGGCAGTTATATAGCCTACAGGCTGGCCAGCCTGGGATATAAGGTAGCGGTTCTTGAGGAATACGAGAGGATTGGCGAGCCGGTTCAATGCACTGGCATTATCGGAGCAGAGTGCTTTGAGCGATTCCCCTTTTTTGAGGGCACTATTTGGAGGACAGCCAACTCTGCCAAGCTGTTCAGCCCCTCGGGGAAAGAGATAAGGCTACGGAGGGATAGTGTTCAGGCATACATTATCGACCGCGCTGCCTTCGATCAGCGGCTGGCGAACAAAGCCCGAGAACAGGGAGCGCAGTATCATCTGGGTAATAAAGTAAATAATGTCGTAGTTCTGGATGATGGCGTCAGGATGGAAACGGAAGGGCAGGAAACCTTCAAAGCCAAGACTGCGGTCATTGCCACCGGATTCGGTACTAAAATCCCTCAGAAACTGGGGTTGGGCAGCATCGACGACATTATCATGGGAGCCCAAGTTGAAGTAGACATTGATGGCGCAAATGAGATAGAGGTCTACTTTGATCAGAAGCTGGCTCCTGGCTTTTTTGCCTGGCTTGTGCCCACCGCCAAGCACAAAGCGCTTGTTGGGCTTTTTTCTCGAAAAAATACTGCCAGGCATTTAGGGGACCTTTTGAGCACACTTTTTCGCCAGAATAAGATATCATCACCGGAGGCGACGCCTACCTACGGGGGCGTTCCGCTAAGGCCTCTGAAGAGAACCTGCATGGAGAGGGTGCTCGTGGTAGGGGATGCCGCCGGGCAGGTGAAACCCACCACGGGCGGCGGGGTATACTACGGGCTTCTCTGCGCCGAAATAGCAGCCGAAACCCTGAATCAGGCGCTATCGACAAACGACTTCTCGGAAAAGTTACTCTCTGTCTATGAAAAAGCGTGGCGGAGAAAGCTTGGAAGGGAGTTGAGGATAGGCCATCATGCTCGCCAGCTTTATGAAAGGCTTGCCAACTGGCAGATAGACATTATATTCAGTATCATCGAATCAACTGGAGTCCACGAATCCCTGCTAAGATCGCCGGAGCTTTCCTTCGACTGGCACGGTGATGCGATCCTCAAGGGTCTGAAGTATCTGGGCCCTTGGCGTCGCCTTTATACATTTAGGGGAAGTCCAAAAATTATTCAAACAGGGTAGCCTGAAGCATATGCTCCTGCACACTCACCGTTTTTAGATAGGCTCAGGGGGGAATATAATTGAAGATCCTGGTTACTGGTGGAGCAGGTTTTATCGGCTCCCACATCGTTGACGCCCTGATTGAAAGGGGAGATGAGGTGGTAGTAGTCGATAACCTATCAACCGGGCTCAAAGATAATGTCAATCCCAAGGCTAAGCTCTATCAGATGAGTATTACTGATTCAGGGCTAATGGAGATCTTTGAGCGGGAAATGCCAGAGATGGTTAGCCACCATGCCGCACAAGTGAATCTCAGAAGGTCGGTTGATGAGCCCCAGTATGATGCCCAGGTAAACATCCTTGGCAGCCTCAATGTAATAGTTAATTCGGTACGCTACGGTGTCAAGAAGCTTATCTACGCCTCCTCTGGCGGGGCAGTATATGGCGAGCCCCAATACCTGCCGGTGGACGAAAGCCACCCGATAAATCCCGTCTCGCAATATGGGGTTTCCAAACACACCGTAGAACACTACCTTCACTCATATATCCAATATGGGCTCAACTATGTAGCACTCAGATATCCCAATGTTTACGGCCCGAGGCAGAACCCGGAGGGCGAGGCTGGAGTTATCGCCATCTTTGCCCGGCAGATGCTTCTTGGTGAGCGTCCCACCATCTTCGGCCCCGGAGATAAGACTCGGGATTATACCCATGTATCTGACATAGTGGGAGCCGACCTTCTAGCCATGGAGCGTGGGAGCAATGCTATTTATAATATTGGCACAGGGGTGGAAACATCTGACCAGGAGATATTCGATGCAATAGCCCAGGCACTGGGCTACGAGGACACTCCCCTCTATACCTCTGTTCGCCAGGGGGAGATTCAGAGGATCTACCTCAACTGTGACAAGGCGAAAAAGGAGCTAGGTTGGAGCCCCAAGCTCTCATTAGGAGAAGGAGTTCAGAAAACAGTACCGTACTACAAGTCTCTGGGGGTAAGCAGGTGAGGATCGTGGGGATCGACCCAGGACTGACAACCACCGGCTACGGGGTAATAGAGGTTCGGGGGCAAGATGTCACAC
>CAZZJX010000053.1:0-7377 GCA_964654845.1 uncultured Dehalococcoidales bacterium | reverse complement strand
CTCTTTCCACCCCAGCCTTCTATGCGTCTCGTTGTAGATACCTTCGAGTTCGGCAACAAACACCTCCCACGGTGGAATACCATCAGCATCAGCGGCTCTCATATACGTGAAGCAGGAGCTACCGCGGCTCAGGAACTGGCCTTCACACTGGCCGATGGCTTGACTTATGTACAGTCAGGTGTGGAACGAGGCTTGAAGGTAGATGATTTCGCCCCCAGGCTAAGCTTCTTCTTCAACGCACATAATGACTTTTTCGAAGAGATTGCCAAGTTCCGTGCTGCCCGCCGCATCTGGGCTCGGGAGATGAGAAGCAGGTATGACCCCAAGGATGAGCGTTCTCTGTGGCTCCGTTTTCACACCCAGACCGCGGGCTGTACTCTGACTGCGCAGCAACCACAGAACAACAGCGTGCGTGTCGCTCTTCAAGCTCTAGCCGCAGTATTAGGTGGCACCCAGTCGCTGCATACCAACGCTTTGGATGAGGCATGGGCTCTGCCTTCGGATAGGGCTGCTCTCATCGCTCTCCGGACGCAGCAAATCATTGCTCACGAGACCGGGGTGGCGAGCACCGTCGATCCCCTGGGAGGCAGCTTTATGATGGAGGCTCTGACCAATGAGATGGAGGATGCTTGCTACGGTTACTTCCGAAAGATAGACTCCCTGGGGGGCGTCATCCCCGCTATAGAAAAGGGGTTCTTCCAGCGTGAAATCGCCGAGGCTGCCTATCGCTATCAGCAGGAGATCGAGAACAAAGAGCGCATCTTGGTAGGAGTCAACGATTATGTTGTCGATGAAACTCTGGCTATCCCCGTTCTGGAGATGGACACCGAGGGCGAAAAAAGGCACCTGGAGCGTTTAAATCAGGTGCGGCGCCAGCGGGATCGCCATGATGTGGCGCAACGGCTTACCGAGCTTCGCCGTGCTGCTGAGGGTACGGAGAATCTGATGCCCCATATCATGGAGGCGGTGCGTTCCCATGCCACGCTGGGCGAGATATGTGACGTGTTCCGCGAGGTATTCGGGGTTTACCGCCCGGCGGAGGTCCTGTGATAAAGAGGGGGATCTTCACATCCACCCTTCGGCAAGCTCAGGACAGGCCCCAGCCCTCCCCTCGCCAGTCTCCAGAGGCGACTCGCCTCTGGAGAGGAGCATCTGCTCCAACCATGCCTAGAGCGGATGCTCTAGGCTACCCTGTTATCATAGTCTCCTGATGAATCAGGCAACTACAACAATTGCGGGCGGAGGGAAGTGCAAGAAAGGGGTGTCCCCAGAAGTACGTATCAGGGAGTGGGTGGGTCAAAAAAGGTGGGCACTCTGCGAAGCGGCTATAATGGGGAGGGGGTGAGGCTGCACTGATTACGGATCCAGTACATTAGCTTGAATGAATGCCAGGTAGTATGATAAGATGCTACGTGTAGACGGCGCAAGATGAAGTATTCCCTTGGTATAGATATTGGCTCGGTCAATGCCAAACTGGCCCTCATCAAGCAAGACCATACTATAGTCAAGCTTGATACCGAGAAGATTACCTCCAGCCCTAATGCTGCGGTCGCTTCACTTATTTCAAGGCTGGGCCAGGAGTTCAGCTTTGAAGATATCGTCACCGCTGGCGTATCTGGCTCTGGTAAAGGGGTGATACCCAAGGAGCTGAACTGGTCGGTATACAGCAGCTCGCTGGCGATAGCTTCAGGACTTCTTCATTCTCATCCAGATGCGAAAACCATCCTGCAGATTGGCGGCCAGACCTCACTGGTAATAGAGTTCGAGGATGGGCTGAAAAAACCGTGGAAGGTGGAATCAAACCCTCTTTGTGCCGCTGGCACCGGGAGATTCCTCGAACAGCAGGCGTACCGCATTGGCATCAGCCTCGAAGATTTCGCTCGCCTGGCGCTTGAGTGTGAAGGCAGCGCACCACGGATAGCCGCCAGGTGCAGTGTCTTTGCTAAGACCGACCTTATCCACCTCCAACAGAAAGGCGTACAGATGGCGGATATGCTTTATGCCCTATGTGAAAGCATCGCCCGAATGGTCGCCTCACTAAAGAAAGGGGTTTTTGAGGAGCCGGTCTATTTTGTTGGTGGCGTGGCTGCCAATAGTGCCATCCTAAAGTCGCTCAACGAGGTGGTCTCGGCAAGAAATAAGCATCAAGTGGATGTTATCATCCCCGAAAATTATCGCTACATCGAAGCTTTGGGTTCAGCCTTGCTTGCGATGGAAAGCGAGAAGACCTCCAGAGTGACCCTTCTACCCGAGGCAGACGTCAAACAACGCTATTTTGAAACGCAGAGGCTGGAAAAAGTCACCCAGCATGACGGCTGGACAGCACCGAAAATTGAGGGGCCGTTTAGCGGCTATCTTGGGGTCGATATTGGCTCTACCAGCACCAAGGCGGTCATACTTGACGAATCTGGCACAAAGGTGGTGGCAAAGAACTACCTCATGACGGCGGGAAGGCCTGTCGAAGCGATCAAGGAGGTTTTTCGCAACCTGCTGCCACATATTGGGGATAATGCCATGATAGCCGGGGTTGGCATCACCGGCTCAGGTAGGTATCTGGTTGGCAGCTTTGTTGGCGCCGACTTGATAAAGAACGAGATCACGGCACAGACAAGAGCGGCAGTAGATATAGACCCTGAGGCAGACATTATCGAGGTTGGTGGCCAGGACTCGAAGCTTGTTATCAAGCGAAACGGTGTTGTTGTCGATTACCAGATGAATAAGGCATGCGCCGCTGGGACAGGCAGCTTCATCGATGAGCTGGCCGAACAGCTTGGCGTTCATGTTCAAGACGGGGAGTTCGCCGCTCTAGCATTTGAGGCGCCCCATACCATCGACCTGGGTTCAAGGTGTGCTGCCTTTATGGGGCAGGCGGTCGCTTCAGCCCAGCAGGAGGGCGTGCCCATAGAAGTAATAACCGCCAGCCTCTCCAACTCGATTGCGGCAAACTACCTCTCCAAGGTACTGGGCAACAGGAAACTGGGTGACAAGGTAATACTCACCGGAGCGGTATTCTATAACGATGCCGTTGTTTCGGCGTTTCAGCGGGCGCTTGAGGGAAAGACCACGATTGTGCCCGAACACAAGGAGGTCAGCGGGGCAATAGGTGCGGCACTTCTGGCGAAAGAGGAGCTTGGTGGGAAGGACTCCAAGTTCAAAGGATTTCAAAACGTCATTGATAGCAATCCCAAGATTACCACCTTCACCTGTAAGGTATGCGACATGAATTGCACCATTAGCCGAATGGAGATACCCGGTGAAAAGCCAACTTTCTACGGCAGCAGGTGCGACCTGTTTGACAGCACCATTAGCCGGGAAAAGATGGTAACCGCTTTCGACGAGCGGGAGAAGCTGCTGCTCAAGGACTACAGGGAAAAGGCGGGAACAGGACCCACGGTCGGGATTCCCCGGGCGCTGATAGTATATGACTACGCACCAATGCTTATCGCTTTCCTCAACGCGCTGGGGGTCAATGTTGTCCTTTCCAGCAAGACCACCAAACAAATCATGGAGCAAGCCGTTGAGCTGAGCTATGCCGACAGTTGTTTCCCTATTAAGGTGCTGCACGGGCATGCGGAAAGCCTCAAAGATGCTGACTACATTCTCTACCCCAGTGCCATTCGGATGGGTGTCAAAGAGGGGGATGAGAACCAGAAGTATACCTGCCCCCTGGTGCAGGCGTCCCCATATATCATACGTCAGGCTCTCGACCTGGGTAAGGAGCTGATAGTGCCGACGATCGACTTCAGCAGGGGCGACGCCCTGACCATCAGTAGCTTTGCCGACTGCGCGGTACAGATGGGGTTCAGCAGGAGAGAGGGGAAGAAGGCTGCCCTTGCCGGCATTAAGGCGCAACGAGAATTTGAAGTGGCGGAAGTGGAGCTGGGAGAGAGGCTGCTACAACAAATTCATGACAATAACCAGTTGGGTGTTGTGATTTTTGCCCGTTCCTACATGTCGCAGGATTCGGGGGCGAACCTCGGAATAGCTGAAAAGCTTGCCCAGCTTGGTGCCGTGCCGATACCGCTTAGTTTTCTGCCGCTCAACTCGGTAAACGTCTATGAATACTCAGACCGGCCGTACTGGTTCTACGAAAGCAGGCACATAGCCGGCAGTGCCATAACGGAGCGAGACTCATCCCTGTATGGGCTACTGCTGACAAATTTTGGGTGTGGCCCCAACACTTTCATAATCAATATAGTTGAGGACATCATGGGGGGTAAGCCGCTGGGTCAACTGGAGATCGATGAGCATGCAGCCGAGGCTGGCATCGTTACCCGCATTGAGGCTTTTGTTGATACCATCAAGGCATTTGCCCGTTCCACAGGCCAGGCCAAGGGCTGGGACGAGAATGCCTACCGTTCGGCGCCCATAGCATTGAATTCCAAGCACACAATTCTGATACCGAGGATGGCGCCCGGCGCCGAGGCATTCGCAGCGGCGATGGAAGCCTTTGGCGTCAGAGCCTCCGTGCTTCCCCCTTCAAATGAGCAGTCCCTCCTTTATAGCAACAAGGTAACTCGGGGAACGGAGTGCTTGCCGTACCGGGTGACCCTCGGCGATTTCTTGAGGTTCTTCCACGAAAACGGAGGCGATGACCTGAAGCATGTCGAGGGATTCGTGCCCAGCGCCTTCGGGCCGTGCCGCTTTGGCAAGTATGTTGTAGAGCAGGCCAGGATACTGAGGGAGATGGGATTTGACCTTCCGATGCGCACCACCGTGTCGAACAATGCCTATCGCGACATGGGCCTTGGTCCCGCCTTTGAGCGCCTTGCGTGGCGCGGCCTCGTTGCCTTTGATTATCTGCAAAGGCTCCTCTGGCGCACCCGCCCCTATGAGAGGATGCCGGGGAAGGCGGACGAACTCTTCGAGGAATACACCGCTGGAGTTGCTGACCGCATGCGGAAGAGGGAGGACTTTGGCGATGTCCTGAGGGATGCAGTTTCTGCATTCGGCGCTGCGATTGACCCAGAGAGGCCCAAGCGGCCTCTGGTGGCGATCAATGGTGAAATCTTCTTGCGGTCCAACGAGTTTAGTAATAGCTATCTGGTGAGAGAGTGTGAGAAGGCAGGGCTTGAAGTTATCGTGTCGTCTGTTGGGGAGTGGATCAAGTACATCCAGCACAGGAATATAGAGGATGGCGTGTGGGACAGGAATGTCAAGAAGGTCATTTCTGGTCTAATAAGGAAGCGGCTGTTGAGGACCGATGAGGAGACGGTGGCTGCTGCCTTCGAGGGCTTGCCTCACATGGGAGAGCCTTCAACAAAGGAGATACTGTCGTACTCTGCCGAATACCTCTCTCCCAAGTGTGGTAGCGAGGCGGTACTCAGTATAGGGACCGGGGTTGAATGGATGGAGAACCCCCGCTTTGCCGGTATCATATCGGTAATGCCGCATGGCTGCATGCCCGGGGGCATTGTAGCTGCCATATCCGAGAAGTTCTGCGCTGCATACGGTAAGCCCTGGATTAACCTTACCTATGATGGCTTTCTGGAGACAACTAATCTGGAGAGAATCAACAACTTCGCCGAGATAATAAGATTCGTTAGCGCCACCGATAGCCAGACCGCCACTGCAATTTTGAAATAGATTATCTATTCATTATCGGCGGGGTAGCCGACCACGCTCATGTAGACAACGCTTTCCTCAATGCCGTCCACGCCTAATATCCGGTTCGCATCGTCATCGAACAGAGCTCCGACCTGGCAACTCCCCAGGCCAAGGCTGACTGCTGAGAGGGCCAGGCTATGTCCGATATGCCCGGCATCAAGATAGACGTATCTGTAGGCACGCTGGCGGTACTTGCATTTGGACCGGTTGAAGATGGCTGTCCATACAAACACCACGGCAGCATTAGCGCACATTCGCTGTCCCAGTGCCGCCAAGGTGATCTCCCGCCCCAAATCCCCCGTCCGCAGCTCTTCAAGGGCGTGCTCCCTTATCGCATAGTGATAAACGCCCGGCGCCAGCCCTTCTACGTTGTGAACAACTATATAGGTCTCGACGGGATAGAGTGCACCAGCCGACGGGACGGTGCGGAATTCATGTCCACGTTCTATCCTTTGAACGCCATTCGAAGCCCACAGCAGGTACGACATCTGCTCCAGGCTGAGTGGCTTCCTGGCAAAGACCCGAACGCTCTTGCGTCGTCGCAGCACATAGTCCAGGGTCATGTCCGTCTTTGACTCCGGGACAGGCAGCCTTATCCTGTTGCTGCCTGGATACTCCTTGTAGGGTTCCGGGACGGCAACCCGGTCGAGAAGCCCCTTCTCCCTCTGGTCGCGATGGTACTTGGTGTCTTGCTGAAATGCGTCGCCCACTCCGCCGAGCATATGTGCACCTCCTCTTTCAGATGGTATAGTTTACCCCATTCGGTCAAGGCCATGATAGCAACGACCATGACTGGCTGGGTCGGGCGACCTGGCCAGCAGTGTTGTGTGATTTACATAGATGGGTGACACTCAATGGCGATCGGGAGGCTTACGCAGAACTGCATTGCCGTTCTCGTAGGGGCGTCCTTCCAAGAAGGATTGAACGCCCCTACCTGGTTGAAACCACTTTGGGGCGTCGTCTCATCTAACCACAGGCAAATGAGCTTTCCGTCCTACGGCTTCAGCCACCGCGGCAATGTCCTTCATCAGATCGGCAAACTCAGCGGTCGATATCGTCTGGGCGGCATCGCTGATGGAATCGGCGGGCGAGTAGTGCGTTTCCACAATTATCCCGTCGGCGCCGCAGGCAATCGCCGCCAGGCTCATTGCTGGCACCAGACGGGCGCTGCCAGTGCCGTGGCTGGGGTCGACCATGACCGGCAAATGGGTACGCTCTTTCAGGTAAGGGACTGCGTTGAGGTCCAGGGTGAAGCGCAACTCGTTTGTCAGCCCCCGGATACCGCGCTCGCATAATATCACCTGCTCGTTGCCTTGCGCCATAATATACTCCGCCGCCAGCAGGAACTCCTTATAGTTGGCGGACAAACCGCGCTTGAGCAGCACTGGTTTGGACGACCTCCCCACTTCACACAAGAGGGGATAGTTTTGCATGTTTCGGGAACCTATCTGCACACAATCGGCGTACCCGGCCACCAGTTCAACATCCCGGGGGTCGACGATTTCGGTGACAACCTTGAGACCCGTTTCACGCGAAGCGGCTCGCAGATGCTCCAGTCCGGCCTTGCCCAGGCCCTGGAAATCATAGGGAGAGGTTCTCGGCTTGAAGGCGCCGCCGCGCAGTACGGTAGCACCGGTCGCCTTGACCTCATGGGCGATGCGCAGCATCTGCTCGGCGCTCTCCACGGAGCACGGTCCAGCCATCACCACCAATTCGGTTAGGCCCACTTTAACTCCGTCGATGTTCACCACCGTTCCTGTCGGCCTATAC
>CAZZJX010000052.1:2812-7381 GCA_964654845.1 uncultured Dehalococcoidales bacterium | reverse complement strand
CTACTGAAGCCCGTTTGTTCAAATAGCTTCTCCGCGGTAAGCCCCATCTGAACGCTCGTCCATATATCGTATTTCTTATATTCTGGTTCCGTGAAGAGCTTGGGGTTTGGTTTTATCATGATTTGACTAAGGTCGACGCCAGGAGCAAGCATGGGATTATGCGTCATATGCTCAATCCCGCAAGAGATAACCAGGTCTGAATACCCGAGCATTATCTCCATGGCTCCCTGGTGGATGGTGGACATTGAGGAGCCACACTGCCGGTCTATCTGCTGGGCTGGAACATCAAACGGCAGGCCTGCCAGGAAGGTAATCATTCTTCCCCCGTAGATCCACTGTTCGCCCAGGGGCATGGCGGTTCCGGCCAGGACATCACCTATTTCCTCTGGATTAATCCCCGTTCGCTTCATGAGCTTCTTAACCAGCATTGCCGCCACATCATCCCTTCTCCAGCTATTAAAAATATCCCTCTCTGGCTCCCTTGGTCTCGCTCTGGAAAAGGGGGACCTCAGATAATCGACTATTACTGTGTCCTCCACTATAACTGCCTCCTCTCTCATTTGTCTTGCTCCAAGGGCCTTCTTATCTACTCCATGCACCCCGGTTCATGGTATATTATCTATGAACGGACAATACTTGGCAACAATATATTTTACAACCCTTCCGCATATAAATATAAAAACGCCAGCCCTAAATAGCTGACGCTTCTTTACATAATGGTGGAGACGGGGGAGAGTCGAACTCCATCATACAGTAAAATTCTGCAGAGATTGGCTGAACGCCGCGCACCGGCAGTGATTATACGTGGGGATCTCCAAAGTAACGCATGTTCTAATAAAGACACCACTTTATTATGACATAAGATAAGGCGCTCCTGTGACGCGGCATAACTGTGGAGTTATATTAAGGAGCGGTACATTATAAATTTCGTGTGGGTGAGCTGAATATATCCTTGATGACCTTCAAGGTAAGCATGCATTCATAGTTAACGAGCCCTTCAATATTGCCCAGCTCATGTCTGATAAAATTAGACAGTTCCTCCGTATCTCGGAACACCGCCCATACTACCAAATTGTAGGGACCAGTGGTTATGAGCGCGTAGTGGACATTGGCGTATGAGGCCAGCTTATCAGCTACAGTATCAATTTTATCGGGGCATACCCTGATCCCTATCGCCGCCCTTATCTGGTATCCTAAGGCACGTGGGTCGGCAATAGCGACAATCCTGATTATGCGGTCATCGAGTAGCCTGTTTAATCTCCTCCGTACAGTTGTCGTGCCAGCGCCAATCTTTTTGGCAATTTCTGCCTGTGACTGTTTAGGATTGGTCTGAAGCTCACGTATTATCATCAGGTCTAGAGCATCTATGTTTCGTTTCACAGGCACATCTACGGAGGGACATTCTTCAGATGTCATGAATGTAAATGAGGCCTTCACTACTCGGAGAGTTACCATCGTCTCAGTGCTGGTCACACCACTAATGCTGCTGAGCTCATTTATTAAGAAATGAGACAGCTTATCCATATCTTGAAAAACTGCGCCAAGTATTATATCGTAACGTCCCCCGCATATGATCACGTTATGGACATTTTCCACAAGTGCCATTTTTCTCGCAATATTATTGACTTTGCTGGGAACGACTTTTAATCCTATCAGTATTCCTATCTTATACCCTATAGTAACCGGATCGTGAACTGGAACGATTTTAATGATTTTATTGTCAAGAAGCTCCTGAAGTCTCCATTGTACCGTCGACCTGCTCTTGCCAAGTTTCTTAGCAATAGCAGTGGCTGTCTGAGTAGCATCAATCGCCATTTCTCGCATCAGCATAAGATCAAGCGGCTTTAGATTTCGGGGTAAAGAGTCTTCCATTTTTTCAGCCTTTAGTGAGTTTAACTTATAATACTTCTATGGGCGTTTCTTTATTGGTAAAAACGCCATATATAATTTCTATTTCCAATAATTGCACCATTATGATATCATGTATTTGAGAATTACGCCATATAATGCTATCATGGATACGCTGGATTTGAAGATGTCATGCCTAGTTTGATATGGGGGAATCGAATAGGGATGGAGATTACAAGCCAATTGGCGATGAATAAAGGAGAACCAAAGAATGAGTGTAGATGATAATATGACGAAAGTACGCAGAAAAATATTTGAGCCCAGTACACAAAGGACTCAGAAATTGAAGCAAGCTTACATGGGGCACAAGCCGAATATATGCGCCGACCGCAGCGTGTCTGTTACCGAGTCATTCAAGCAGACGGAGGCATTACCTCCCGTGCTCCGGCAGGCCATCGCCTTTGACAGGGTGTTGAGTGAAATGCCTGTCTGGATACAGGACGGCGAGCTTGTTGTGGGCAATGTCGCTTCGAGACCAAGGGGAGTCTTCCTTTTCCCGGAGTACGACGACAGCTGGTTAAAAAAGGAGCTAGATACCATCTCGACCAGAAAAGGGGACCCCTGGCTGCTGAGTGATGAAGACAAAGACCGGTTGAAAAGCTGCATGGACTACTGGGCGGGAAGGAATCTGGGCGCGGTTGCCGACGCGTTAACCACAGATGAGGTCAGACGGGCCGAGAAGAATGCATTTATTGATATCCGCATGGGAAAGCAGGGCGGTATCGGCCATATCGCCCCCGATATCGAAGGGGTCATCTCTCGTGGTCTGAACGCATTTATCGAAGCAGCGGAAAATCATATAAATCATCTCGATCTCACCGATCCGGGTGACTATGCCAAGCTGCCTTTTCTTAAGGCGGCGGTCATTGCGGACAGGGCTGTGATCAAGTGGACCGGGAGGTTTGCCGCCCTAGCTCGGGAGAAGGCGGCAGTCGAGCAGAATGGCGAGCGAAAAGGGGAGTTGGAGCAGATAGCCGACACATGTGACCGGGTGCCGGCCGAACCTGCTCGAAATTTCAGGGAAGCTCTTCAAGTTGTTGCATTCATTATGGCCTCGGTACAGATCGAGTCGAACGGCGTCTCCATCGGTACCGGGAGGCTGGACCAGTATTGCTTTCCGTACTATGAAAAAGACTTAAAAGAAGGGGTGATCTCGAAAGACCAGGCGCTGGAGCTTCTGGAATGCCTGTGGCTCAAGGTGGCGGAGTCGAATCGCGCTGCCCCCGAAGTCCTCACCTATGCCCACAACGGTTACCCCTTCTGGATTCAAGTACCCATCGGCGGGCAGACCGCGGACGGGTACGATGCCACAAACGAACTGTCCTATCTCCTGCTGGATGTGTCGAGCAATATGCAGCTTCACGAGCCGGCTGTATCGGCGAGGATACACAAAAGAACCACGGACAAATTCCTGATGAAGTGCTGCGAGGCGATTAAGGCTCACGGGGGAGGGCATCCGGCCCTGTTCAACGACGAGGTTATCATCCCCAGTCAACTGACCTATGTTCCCGGCATAACAAAAGAGGATGCCTACGATTACTGTATTATCGGGTGCTCGGAAATATCCTTCGCCGGAAAAGGGACGGAGGGAATTCCTTACCATGCCATGAGTTTGGGGAGACTCCTTGAACTTATGATGCAGGGTAAGGATCCTGTTACCGGCTCTCCTTTGACGTCAGGCGCCGGCGACATGCTGAAGTGGCAAAGTTTCGACGACATTATGCTGGCCTTCTCGGAACAGGCACGGATGTTCTCCAGAATCATGTTTTTGCAGGTACTTCCACTGGTAGAAGCGCATACAAAGCACCGGCCCTGTCCCTATCTGTCCTCGCTCACAAGAGACTGTATCAGCCGGGGCAAGAGTTACTATGACGGTGGTGCCAAATACGGAAACCGGGCGGTACACGCCTGCATTATCGGGATCGCGACTCTGGCAAACTCGATGGCAGCCATCAGAAAGCTGGTTCTCGATGATCAAGTCATCACAATGGCTCAGCTGCAGCATGCGCTTAAAACAAATTTTGAGGATGATAAAACAAGTCCCACCGGTCCGCAAATCCATCAGCTGTGCCTCCGCGCCCCGAAATACGGGAATGACGACCCGTACGTGGATAATCTGGCCAAAGACTGTCTGAACATAGTGTTGAAGGAACTGCGCCAGCACCAGACCGTACCGGGCCAGGGCTATGGAGCCACCATCGCTCCGGTGGCCGCTCATATGAGCTATGGGCTGATTTGCGGCGCCACTCCCGACGGCCGGAAAGCAGGGACTCCGCTGAACGATGCCTGTTCCCCGTCTCAAGGCACCGATGTCAACGGGCCCACGGCCACAATAAAGTCGGTGTCCAACTTGGAGCACATAAACCTGGTTCAAGGAACGATCTTCAACATGAAGATGCACCCCGGCCCATTGGAGACCAGTGCAGGTATGGCCAAGTGGGCGAATCTGATCAGGACTTACTTTGACCTGGGAGGATGGGAGATCCAGTTCAACGTCGTGAGTGCCGAGACATTGAAAGAGGCCCAGCAACACCCGGAAGACTATAAGGACCTCGTGGTGCGGGTCGTGGGATACAGCGCCTTCTTTGTCGAGCTGGAGAAGGCGGTACAGGACGATATCATCAAAAGAACGGAACACGGTGTGTAACACCACAACAAAGT
>CAZZJX010000052.1:0-2712 GCA_964654845.1 uncultured Dehalococcoidales bacterium | reverse complement strand
TATCCTCAGTATGGCATGATCTATCCGTTCGATGAGCCTGAGCCCGTGTCTCAAAACGATTTGCAGGATCTTAAAGAAATAGTGGAGAAATTCGGATTACAGGAAATGACAGGGCATATATAAGCTAAATGAGGAAGAGAATGCGCGCTGTTTATTATGATGAAGGAGAAGTAGAACTGCGAGAAATGCGGGAACTCCCGGACGAAGGGAAAAAGGTGCATGTAAGATCAGCTGGTATTTGTGGCTCCGACCTGCACATACTCAAAATGAAGTGGCCTATGCCCTGCGTGGCAGGGCATGAGATCGCAGGCGTGCTTGATGATGGAACACCTGTTGCTGTGGAACCCCTAATCCCCTGTGGAGAGTGTGAATATTGCAGGGGCGGCGATTATAATTTGTGTCAACTCGTGATAACACTCGGTATTGGCCGAAACGGCGGCATGGCGGATGAAGTCATTGTTCCTGAACGCAGTCTGGTTTATCTGCCGTCAAATGTCGATGTGAAAGATGCCTGCCTGATCGAACCCCTTGCCGTGGCTGTGCACGGAATGCGCAAGGCTGGTGTGAACGCAAAGGAGCGCGTGGCTGTCATAGGTGGAGGCGCTATTGGCCTCAGTGCTGTCGCAGTTGCCGCATCAAGCTATGCTGAGGTGGGGCTCTCGGCGCGATACCGCCATCAAATAGAGGCCGGCAGTCTCATTGGAGCCAGAGAAATTGATGGGCTGTATGATCTTGTTGTCGAGTGTGCGGGAACGGAAAGTGCTGTTAATCAGGCTGTGAAGCTGTGCCGGCCAAACGGGAAAATTCTAATGCTCGGGACTCATTGGGAAGGTGTTTCATTTCCTCAACTTGCTGCAATGCTGAAAGAGCTCACCGTTGTTAACTCCTATACGTATGCTGCAAGCGGCTCAGGGCGCGATTTTGATATTGCCGCTGCACTGCTTGCGAGAAATCCCCAAGTCGCCAGCGCGCTAATCACACACCGTTTCCCACTGGCAGAAGTAAAACAGGCTTTTATGGTCGCGCGTGACCGAAAAGCAGGTGCCATTAAGGTAATATTAGAACCCTAGCCGATCTCGAGTTGTTCCAATACGAATATGGTACTTGTAGAAAAAGTATAGAGGGCAATTATGAAGGTGCTATTAACTGGTGCGCTTGGGAACATAGGTTGGAATCTCATTCCTGCGATAGTGGAGAGAGGCTACAATTTAAGATGTTTCGATCGAGAGACGGAAGCGATAGTAGTATTGTTTAATGTGGAAATTTATAAAGGAGGCGAAAATGGCACAGGCAACACCACTAGTTAAGGTCTCGGAACTGTTCCAGGTGGGTATCGTGGTCCGTGATCTGGAGAAGAGCATGAAGGATTACGAGGCTCTCCTGGGTATCAACTCATGGAAGGTATTAGAAATTGATGGTAAATCCCTTCAATTCACGTATCATGGCAAGCCCGTGGAACACAGCTTTAGAGCTGCTTTCACCATGTTAGGTTCGCTAATGGTGGAACTACTACAACCGGTCGAGGGCGAGGGTGTTTACCGTGATTTCTTAAATGAGCATGGGGAAGGCATACACCATTTGGGACACGTCCGTGTGGACGACCTTGATGAAGCTTTACAGGCATTTGAGAAGGCGGGATTTCCCTGCATCGAGGCAGGGGGAGATACCTCCGGCTTTCATAGTTGGGCATATGTAGATACGACAAGCCTTTTAGGATATGTTCTTGAGTTAACAACCGGGTTCGATCCAAGGGCTATGTTCAAAGGCGACTAGTCAGAAGATGATCTGAGAAATATGATGGAGAATCAGTCGCCCGAATCTTAGTATCCAGTGGACTACTGGCTGCGCAGGGCGCAAGAGTTGCTGGAGAGGGTGGAAGGATAAAAGGGAAAACATGAGCGTTAAATGCCCAAAATGCCAGGCGGAAAATCCTGAGGGCGCCAATTTCTGTCGAAGAAACGGGCACCAGTATTTGCAGAATTCTTTCTGTGGTTTTTATGAGTCATTAGTAATTGGCCGCACTCTATTGGCCCTGCCTATTGCTTCAATGAGATTTAAGGCGACGTTGTTGAAATAAATAGTAATAGAGCGACCACTGTAGCAAACTCCCGGTCACATATAAACTGCCAAGGCTTTTTAAGGGAAACGACATGGATTTCCGATTTAGCGGGCGAGAAGAGGCCTTTCGCAAGGAGGTTGATGATTTTATTAAGAGGGAACTCCCTGCAAACTGGGCGGAGGAAAACCTTTACTGGCCGGGTGGATACGGCACTATCCCGGAATTTGAGGAGACTAACCCCGCTGTTGAGCAGTTCAGGCATCGACTGGTAGAGAAGGGCTGGCTGACTATCTCATGGCCTAAAGAATACGACGGTGCAGGACGATCCTACATCGAACAAGCTATCTTCCAAGAACGTATCACTTACCATAGGGCGCCCATGGCTGATATAGGTGTGCTTATCTCCGGCCCCACCATTATACGCTTCGGGAGTGATGAGATGAAAAGGGAGTGGTTGCCCCGGATAGCTGGGGGAGAGATAAGGTTCTGGCTTGCCTACAGTGAACCAAATGCTGGCTCTGACCTCTCCGCAATTCAAACCCGTGCTGTCGAGGATGGCGATGACTTTGTTATTAATGGCCAGAAGACCTGGAGTAGTGGCGCCCATACATCAGATTACGCATGGATGGCTGTAAGAACAGACACTGATGCAC
>CAZZJX010000051.1:0-7423 GCA_964654845.1 uncultured Dehalococcoidales bacterium | reverse complement strand
GGCCGAATCGGCAGGGCTTCCACCTACCACGAAGGTAATCATGGCTCCCTCGTCGGTAGCCAGATCGTAGCTCCGAGCAATGGCTGGAGTAACTGTCATAACCGAGATGCCAAGGTAGGGTCGCGTAACATATCCCTTTTCAATCAGTTCCTCGGTGACCATCCTGGCGGTATTGGAGCTCACGGCGAAGCCAACCCCCGAGACCTCAACGGCACTTACCTTGGCAGTGTTGATGCCTATTACATCCCCCCGGAGATTGACCAGCGGCCCGCCGCTGTTGCCCGGGTTTATAGCGGCATCGGTCTGAATAACGTCATAGAGCGTTACCCCGGTTTGTTCCTGGATGGTGCGCCCCACAGCACTTACCACCCCAACCGTGACCGTTGGCCCTCCGGATAAGCCGAGGGCGTTGCCGATGGCCACCACCCACTCGCCGGGGAATAGACTGTCTGAGTCGCCGAAGCTTGCGGTGGGGAGGTCATCGCCTGTGATCTTGATTACCGCCAGGTCGGTCAGGGGGTCGGTGCCGACTATAGTGGCATCGAAGCTTCTGCCGTCAGGGATGGTTACCGCTATGCTTTCCGCCCCTTCAACCACGTGGTTATTGGTAATTATATAGCCCCTATCATCGACAATGACCCCGGAGCCAGCCTTCTCTTCGGGAACCGGTTGGAGGAAGATATTATAACCAACGGCTCCCACGACAATAGACGCTACCGCCGGTTTCACCGCCTCCACAACCTCAGTAATGGAAGGTAGAGACGTCACTGGTGGTGCAGAGGCGGTGGGCGATGGCGTGGGTGTGGGCGTACTCGCTGCTGGAGCAGCGCAGCCAGCAACAGCCAGCCCCAAAACCAGGATCATCACCAGCAAAAAGGCTGCAACTCTGGTCATCGGATTCCTCGTATCTATTATATACTATCGAGTGTAAAGTATCTGTAAAGTAACAGCCTCTGCTCGTCTAGGCCGAGGGAACCGTAGGCAACTGCGCCAGTGCTTCCTTTACTTTCTCCTCGGGATACGCATAGTCCACAAGCTGGCCTGACAGGTAAGCATCATAGGCTGCGAGATCCAAATACCCATGCCCGCTGTGAGCTATCAGGATGGTTTTTGCTTCACCTGCTTCTCTACAGCGGAGTGCTTCATCGATAGCAACCTTGATGTTATGGCATGGCTCCGGGGCGCTGATGATGCCCTCGGTTCGGGCGAACTGTACCCCAGCCTCAAAGGTGCCTATCTGATGCTCCGCACGGGCTTCGACAAGGCCCAGCTTATGAAGGTGGCATATAATTGGTGCCATTCCATGGTAGCGCAATCCTCCAGCGTGAATCGGGGACGGAATAAAGGTATGCCCCAGGGTATACATCTTCAATAGCGGGGTCATACCGGCTACGTCGCCGAAGTCATAGGCATAAGGTCCCTTGGTCAGGCTAGGGGCGGCGGTAGGCTCGACACAGATTATGCGCAGGTCCGGTTTTGCTCCGCTGATTTTATCTCTGATCCAGGGCAAGAATTGCCCGGCAAAGTTTGACCCGCCACCGATGTTGCCTACGATAATATCGGGGTAGGCATCCGCCATCTCCATCTGCTTCCTGGTCTCCTCACCTATGATGGTCTGATGAAGCAGGACATGGTTCAGGACGCTTCCCAGCGAGTATTTTGTATCATCGCGGCTGGCGGCATCTTACACCGCCTCACTAATAGCCATGCCCAGGCTCCCGGTGCACCCGGGGTCCTCCTTAAGGATGCGGCGCCCAATCTCGGTATCCTCGCTGGGGCTGGCCACACACTTGGCTCCCCAGGCCTCCATCAAGATGCGGCGATAGGGCTTCTGGTCGTAACTAATTCTAACCATGTACACCTTGATCTCAATACCGAACATGGCGCCAGCCATGCTCAGGGCGCTTCCCCACTGCCCAGCACCTGTCTCTGTAGCTATGCGTTTGACGCCCTCCATTTTGCTATAGTAGCACTGAGCGACGGCAGTGTTGGGCTTATGACTCCCAGCCTGGCTTGTCCCTTCATACTTGTAGAAGATTTTGGCTGGTGTGTCTAAGGCCTTCTCCAGCCGGTACGCCCGATGCAATACCGTTGGCCTCCAGGTGCGGTAGATAGCCTGCACCTCCTCAGGGATTTCAATCCAGCGCTCCTTACTGAACTCCTGCTTGATAAGCTCCATAGGAAAGAGGGGCGCCAGGTCAGCGGGTCCCACAGGCTTTCCGGTGCCAGGATGGAGTACCGGCGGCAGTGGCTCGGGCAAATCAGCCTGAATATTGTACCAGCTAGTCGGCATGTCCTTTTGATCAAGAAAGTACATCGCTTTCTCCATTTTTACCTCCTTTTTTTGTTTTTTAAAATATCTACTGGGCCACCTTGAAAGACTATTCATCATCTCACCTCCTTTCTTTTCTATTATCCTGGGTAGCGCTATCCTTTAGGGTCGCTCCTTTTCAGCGAGGCTAAGGCCTCGCCCTACATCCCCGTAGTAATCGGAAAAGAAAACCCCGCCCCACTGAAGGGGCGGGGTTTATTCCGCGGTGCCACCCTTCTTGGTCCTCTCCCATTGAAGGAGGTGGAGAAAGACCATCTCGTTCATCAGCTACAAAGGTGACGCCCTCCGCTCACCTTACTATAGCCTGGACTCTGATAACGGTGTCCCTCCGTCAAAGCCTACTCCCCCGACCTATTGGGGTTTCGGTTTGCAGCTCCCAAGCCCATTCACCCTCTGCGCTGACATCGGCTCACACCTAACCCGACTCTCTGAGCCTCGCTTGAAGGCTACTACTCTTGTTCTCAGCCTTCTCTCGTATCTTATATCCGATTCTATCTAGCTAAAGCCTAGTATCATACTATTAAGGTACGATCTCGGGCAATTGTACCACAACTATTACACTTACACCAACTATCGGAGCAGCCCAACTCCTCTAGTGCGTACAACTCTGTCCAACTGAAACGTAGCTTTATATGTTATGGTGCGGTATAGGATTCAAGCTCCCAAATATCTTCCCCATGAAAGTAGCACTCCTCGATCTTTTTAACCGAGGCTTTCACATCCTCCGAGTACCAATCTGTAATTCTGACCGTATCACCTTCATACGAAACAATCTTGTAGCATTCAAACGTTCCTGCCGGTACCGTGACATCCTCCACGCTCTCTACCACCACCGTATAGTCCCATGCATCTTCATAAATATGATCTCCGACCATAAGGGCCCACGACTCAACCCACTCTGTTCCTACAGCCAGCGGCCATTTTGCTGCAGCATGTGCCGTGGTAATGTCCAGAGACAGCATTAGCTCGCCATATCCCACCACCTCGCTCCATATATCCTGAGTCAACATGTCCATGTCACCGTTGTACGTGCGGGTTATCTCCCCCAACAAAAAGACAGGGAGGTTCAACGGAGTGAGCTTCTCTTTGCGCTCGGTTTCGTCAAACACAAATAGAATTTCATAACCTGCTGTGGCGCTGGTCACGCTCCCAACGAATGTGCTCACCTCTTCATTCCAGGTCACCGTGTACGTCCATGTGTCCCCCACTTTAAGGGTAGGCGCCCCTCCACTGGGTGGAGGCGTGGTCGTTGGCTCTTCCGTAGGCTCTCCCGTGGCCGTGGCTGTGGCTGTGGCTGTGGGCGTAGGGGTAGGTGTCACTTCGTCCCCTCCCCCGCAACAGGCAACTCCAACCAATGCCAAACTAGCCACCATCAAGATAATAATCCCTAACAAGAGTTTTTTATGAGTCATTTCCCCCCCTTCTTATGTTTTGTGCTATCTTAAACATACTTATCCTCTTTTGTCAAGAGACTATCAGCTATTGACCTAGACAGAACACAGCTTATTCAGCACATCTTCAAGTGTCTCTTTCCACCTTGAGCCCAGATACTTCAGGTTCAGTCGCACCTGGGTCGTCCCAGCCTTTATCCCTCCATCATCAACGAAGACCGCTTTATCGATCTTCTTTCCCTCGACCATTGTCAGGACTATGTGTTCCTCATCGGTAGCGATGGACTCAACACCTGCTTCCATTGCCAGGATTTTGAGCCTGACGGCATAAAGGAGGTTCGTCACCTGAGGTGGTATTGGTCCAAATCTATCTGCAAGCTCCTCCGCCATGTCATTCACCTGCCTTTTGGAGGCCAGCTTTGCCAGCCTCTGGTAAATGGTGAGCCTAATATCAAGGTCTGAGACATAGCCTTCTGGAATGTGGGCGCGCATGGGAAGGTCTATGGTTGGCGATTGTGGAGCGGGAGCTCTCTTGACCCCCCCGCTCCTCACCTCCTCCACAGCCTCCTGCAGCAGACGGCAGTAGAGGGCGAAGCCCACAGCGCCGATATGCCCGCTCTGCTCCGCCCCAAGAAGGTTGCCAGCACCCCGTATCTCCAGATCCCTCATGGCGATGTGAAAGCCAGCGCCCAGCTCTGTGGCCTCAAAGATGGTCTCGAGACGCCTCTTGGCTTGCGGGGTGAGACTCTTCTCCTTACCATAAAGGAAATAGGCGTATGCCCGATTGGCACTCCTTCCCACCCTTCCCCTCAGTTGATAAAGCTGACCAAGGCCCAGCTTATCGGCATCATTGACAATCAGGGTGTTCACATTGGGTATATCGAGCCCGGACTCGATGATGGTGGTCGAGACCAGAATGTCGATCTTCCCCTGGGTGAATTGGAGCATCACAGATTCAAGCTGCTCTTCAGCCATCTGCCCATGAGCGACAGCGATCTCCGCCTCTGGTACAAGCTCGGCAAGCTGAGACGCAACCCTGTAAATGCTCTGCACCCGATTATGAACGAAGAAAACCTGCCCCCCGCGGTCAAGCTCCCTGAGGATTGCCTCTCGAATCAATCGCTCATTGTGTTCCGAGACACAGGTCTTTATAGGCAAGCGCTCTTCCGGCGGAGTCTCCATGGTACTCATATCCCTCACCCCTGAGAGTGCCATATGAAGGGTACGGGGGATGGGTGTTGCCGTGAGAGTCAGGACATCCACCTCTTTTCTCATCTCTTTCAAATGCTCTTTATGGGCAACGCCAAACCTCTGCTCTTCGTCAACTATTACCAGCTCCAGGTTCTTGAAGCCAACGTCTTTCTGAAGCAGGCGATGGGTGCCGATGACGATGTCGACGGTCCCTTTCTTAAGCCCGTCGATGACCTCCTCCTGCTCCCGCTCGGAGCGGAATCGACTCAACACCTCAACATTTACCGGAAATGCGCTCACGCGCTCGGTGAAGGTTTGGAAATGCTGCTGCGCAAGCACCGTTGTAGGCACGAGCATCGCCACCTGAGCTCCATCCATAACCGCCTTGAAGGCTGCTCTTATGGCTAGCTCAGTTTTGCCGTAGCCCACATCGCCGCAAACCAACCTATCCATTGGCTTCGCTTTTTCCATGTCATCTTTGATCTGCAAAGTCGCCTTAATCTGGTCTGCCGTCTCCACATACGGGAAGGAAGCCTCCAGTTCCTCCTGCCAGGTGGTGTCGGGTGAGAAGGCAAAGCCGGTGATTACTTCCCTCAATGCATAAAGGTCGAGCAGCTCTTTGACAAGCTCTCCCGCCCTCTGCTTCACCCGTTGCTTTGCCCTTGTCCACTCTTGAGTGCCCAATCGGCTCAAAGCCGGAGGCTGGGCGCTGGGCCCAATATAGCGACTCACCCTGTCCACTTGTTCTGTGGGGACATACAGCCTATCGCCAGCAGCATACTCCAGAATCAAATATTCCCGCTCCGCTTCACCTGCAGTCATCATCCTGGTCCCACCAAACCTGGCGATGCCATGCTCGATGTGAACTACATAGTCACCCACTGTGAGTTCGGAGAGAACTCCTGCCTTGTATACCGGGTACCGTTTTATATATCGCCTCTTTTTAGTGAAGCTAAAAATCTCTGCATCGGTAAAAAGGGTGAGAGTACCCGTTACCCACCCCTGAGCCAGCGAGCCCTCGACCAAGGCAACAGACCCTTTTGGGGGCAGTTCCTCCAGTTGCGTTAGCGACGGGGCAATGATATCCTCTTCCTCCAGCAGTTCGGAGAGCCTTCTCGCCTGATGGGATACGATGACAATGCGCTTCTTTTTCTTGACCATTTCTTTGGCGTCTTCGGCGAACACATCGAGCCTTCCACCATAAGCAGGCGCGGAGGAGAATGCGATTGGGGACTCAGATGGTTCCCCTTGCCATGATAAAAGCGATAGGCACCGCCCTATTCTCTTTATGCGGGGCGAAAGCTCGCTCCAGGTAAGATAAGGGCGGGGGAAATCACTGGGAAGCTCCCCCCGCCCTATCTGCCCTCGCCTAATCTCACTTGCCTGAGCATCCAGCTCCCCAAGTGCTTGCTCGATTTCGGCCGGCTGGTCAAGGATGAGAAGAGCGTTTTGTGGCAGATACTCCAGTAGATTACCTCTGCTAAATAAAGGGGCATAGAACTCAGACCCCTCGACACGCCCGCCACCCATCAGTCTTTCGATCTCCTGTTCAAACGTTTCACGCGCTTCAATGTTGCAAGTCGAAAGGTCAAGTTGATTCATCAGCCCTTCGGGCTTTGACTCCCTGTTTGAAAAAAGGGCTTCCTGCGGGGGGACGATAGCAATTGAATCCACCAGCCTCACCGAACGCTGGCTTAAGGGGTCGAACAGGCGTATACTCTCCACATCGTTGCCGAATAGCTCGATCCTCGCCGGCAGGTCGCTTGACGGCGGATAGACATCAATGATGCCCCCACGACGGCTGAAGCTTCCCGGCACCTCCACCATGTTCTCCCATTCATAGCCCATATCGATCCACCTAGCGAGCAGCTTATCCAGATCGACGTTCATTCCCTGTCTGATCAACTGAGAGGCAGCGTGGAAATCGGCGGGGGAGAGGGTCTTTTGGGCTATTGCGCGGGCTGAAGCGACAATCAGCGGGACTTTACCATCGGAACTCAAAATTGAGAGCGTCTTGATCCGCTGCTGAACTGTGGCTGGCTCAGAGGAGATACGCTCATAAGGGAGATAGTCAGGCTCAGGGAAGAGCTCAATTGAAGCGTCACCAGACCAGCATTGAAGCTGGTCCTGAAGATGCTTCGCCTCCTCGGGGTGCGGCGTAATCACCAGCATAGGCAAGCCCAGCTCCCGATGCAGCGAAGACAATAGAAAGGGCCTGGCGGCACTTAGCACCACCATCGTTTGTTCGCCGCCCAGCCTGATCTCCTCAAGGAGACGTCGGTAGCCAGGCACATCATCGATTACAGGGAACAAGCAATCTAAGTTCATCGGAACACCTTAAGGGCTAGCCACTTCTGACTAGCCCTGTCCCGATTCTAGCACAGCGCCCCTGAGAGGGCAAGCTCTGGTGAAACCAGAAAAGTCTAGAGGTATCCCCCAGAACACGCCCCAGGGTGGGCGGGTAGGACAAACTCTATTTGCTTGTTGCAGCCATACCTTACTGATATAA
>CAZZJX010000050.1:6688-7469 GCA_964654845.1 uncultured Dehalococcoidales bacterium | reverse complement strand
CCTTACCACCATACTCATGGACGGCCTCTATAACCGGTGCAATCTGAGGCGGTCTCCCCAGCGCATAGTTCAGCACGGGCACCTTTTCTTCGATAACTACCGAGACCAGCTCACGGGTGCCCACACCCAGCGTCAGATTGATGCCAAAGGGTTTATCGGTAAGCTCTCTGAGTTCTCTGATGGCTTCTTTGATGCCATCCTTATCATAGTGGCTGCCGGCCAGTACACCGAGCCCGCCGGCGTTGGAAACGGCGGCGGCCAGCTTGGGTGTGGTCAGCCAGTTCATCCCCGAGAGCATAATGGGATGCTCGATTCCGAACAGCTCGGTCATCCTTGTTTTCATTAGCGTCCTCCTTCTTAGATGCCCCTGATTATGGCTGTATTTCTGTCCACAGGCGCCTCATGCTTTCTTTGTCAGGGGACCTGGCCAGTTCGCCCTTTTTCTTGAACCCAACCAGGCCCTCCTCTTATCAGGCCAATTTGGCAAATGTTGCTTTTATGACCTCCTCAGCTTCGGTAATGGTTTGCTCAATCACTTCCTTGCAGGTAGATAGATTATCGATGATGCCGGTAACCTGCCCAATAGGTAGAACCCCACGGTCAAGGTCACCTTCCTCTACAGCAGTGCGGAGACCGCCGGTGCCAACTGCTTGACTGGCTAGGCCTCTAATACTCCTCGTTTTCAAGCCGCTAATAAAAAGCCTCCATAGTGGAACATCTAGCATGTGGCTTATGTCTCTGGCCTCGGACAGGGCCTTTGTTGGTGAAGCCACTGTCTGCC
>CAZZJX010000050.1:0-6678 GCA_964654845.1 uncultured Dehalococcoidales bacterium | reverse complement strand
TGGTCATATTTTCAGCTGCCTTAGTCTTGAGGAACCTGCCGGGTAGACCATCGATGCGGTCAGAGTATATCGTATCCTCCGCAGCAGCCTGAAAACATAGTTGCTTGAAGCTGTCATGGGTAGGGCTCTCCTGAGTGAGCATAAATCTGGTGCCCATGGATATGCCTTCCGCCCCAAGCGTTAGAGCTGCTGCCAGCCCCTTGCCATCGGAGAAACCACCGGCGGCTATGATGGGAATATTCACCCAGGTGCGGGCCAGGGGTAGTAATACCAGTGAAGTAATGTCGCCTCCGTGGGCTGCTGCCTCGTTGCCAGTAACGATGAGGAAGTCAGCTCCATCCAGCTCTGATCGGCGCGCATGTCTCTGCATTACTACGGTACCCAAAACCTTGCCGCCATACTCGTGGGCTGCGTTAATGATCCAATCGGCTCTGCCCAAAGAGGTGTTTATCACCGGAACCTTCTCCTCCAGGGCTACCGTGGCGTTCTCTCTGGATCCAGGAAAAATAAGCGTAATATTTACCGCAAAGGGCTTATCGGTGAGCGACCTAACCTCTCTGATAGCTTCCCTCGTTCCCTCAGGAGTATAAATAACGGGATTCAACATGCCCAGTCCGCCGGCATTGGAAACCGCAGCTACCAGCTTGGGTATGGCTACGTAAGCCATTCCCGCTAGCATAATGGGATGCTCTATTCCCAACAGCTCGGTCATTTTTGTTTTCATTGATGGCCTCCTTTCTAATCTGCTACTGACTGCCTGGAGTATCGTCTACAGCCAGGCCTTAGCCTTGTTTCGGCAGCAGATATTAGCTAGCCTGCGTTCATGTTAGTATAGCACAGCAAGAAGGGCGAGCCAACTTTTCAGAGGGTATGCTATGCGGCCAGGTTATACACAAAGCCGCATCAGAAGGACGCCTCTCTTGCCTCCACTGTTGGAGAGTGTAGGGGCGGGTTTCAAACCCGCCCCTACAAGGTTAGAAACAAGCCTCACAATCTAATATGCTGATTATCAATGGAACTATCAACAAAGGGCAGCGTCCCCTTTCCGCTCCATCGGGCAGAATGCTCCGCAGCCTGCGGGGCTGCCCCAGACCCCGTAGGTTGGTCCCCCTCTGGATTTCCACTCCTATTATGAACTATAATCCAGTAAGGATTGTACAAATGCTTAGGACTCATTGTTGCGGTCAGCTAACCAGTAAGAATGTCGGTGAACAGGTGACCCTTGCTGGCTGGGTGCACCGGCGGAGGGACCATGGCGGGCTCGTTTTCATCGACCTGCGGGATCGATATGGCCTGGTGCAGGTAGTCTTCAATCCCGAGATGTCGGCGCAGGTGCATGAGGTGGCAACTCGGTTGCGAAATGAGTACGTGGTTAAGGTTTCCGGTGAGGTAGAGAAGCGCCCCCCAGGAACGGAGAATCCAAAGCTCACTACTGGGGAGGTTGAGGTGGTTGTGCGGGACGTGGAGATACTCAATGCCTCAAAGACCCCACCGTTTAATGTGAATGAAGACGTTGATGTCGAAGAAAGCGTTCGCTTTAAATATCGCTATCTTGACCTGCGCCGTGAGAAGTTGAGGGACAATATTGTCCTGCGCCATCGCGTGGTCAAGTTCATACGTGATTTCCTGGATGCGAGAGGCTTTATCGAGGTGGAGACCCCGATCCTTATCAACAGCACCCCCGAAGGGGCGCGGGATTACCTGGTGCCCAGCCGAGTGCACCCCGGGAAGTTCTACGCACTACCACAGTCTCCACAACAGCTTAAGCAGATACTAATGGTGGCTGGCTTCGACAGGTATTACCAGATTGCCAAGTGCTTCCGCGACGAGGACCAGCGCTCCGATCGTCAGCCCGAGTTCACCCAGCTCGATCTGGAGATGAGCTTTGTCGATGAAGAAGACATCCTGACTCTTACGGAGGAGCTTTTCACCTCAATGGTGGAGGATGTTACGCCAGCAATGCGAGTGTTGAAGCCCTTCCCTCGTCTATCATTCGCTGAGGCTATGGAGCGCTATGGCACGGACAAACCAGACCTGAGATACGGCCTTGAGATCAGGGATTTGTCGGACATTGCGGCTGAGTGCGATTTCGCCGTGTTTCGCGCCGCTGTAGATGTGGGGGGTTGGGTGAGGGGAATCTGTGCCCCGGGCTGCGGTAACTACTCGCATCGCCAGATAAATGAGCTTGCTGAGTTTGTCAAGGCTCGCGGAGCAAAGGGGCTGGTCAGCTTACCACTGGGTGGAGAACAGGGGAAATCCGTGGCTGCCAAGTTTCTGACTACAGGGCAGATTGACGATATAGCAAAACGGTTCGAGGCAAGGGAGGGAGACCTCCTGCTCATTGTTGCCGGCGAACCAAACATCGTTGCTGAGGCGCTTTGCGCGTTGCGTGGGGAGATTGCGCGGCGCTTGGATCTTGCAGACCCCAACCTCTTTGCCTTCTGCTGGATTCTCGATTATCCCCTATTCGAGAGGGGAGAGGGTGGCGGATGGGAGTCGATGCATCATCCATTTACTGCGCCCAGGGATGAGGATGTGCCCCTGCTGGATAGCGCGCCGGAAAGGGTGCATGCCAGGCACTATGATATTGTCTGTAATGGCTGCGAGCTTTCCAGCGGAAGTATAAGGATCCATACCAGGGAGCTTCAGGAGAAAGTCCTCAGGCTATTGGGATATGGGGAGGAGGAGATTGAGCATCGTTTTGGGCATCTTCTTGAGGCTTTCGAATACGGTGCTCCGCCCCACGGCGGCATCGCCCCTGGGATCGATAGGCTGGTGATGATCCTCGCCGGGGAGGAGACCATCAGGGAGGTTATCCCCTTCCCCAAGAACCAGAGCGCGGTGGACCAGATGTTCGATGCCCCTGCCGAGGTATCTGACGAGCAGCTTAAGGAACTTCATCTCAAATTACAGCTTGAGTAAGGAGCGCGTCCAAAAGCCCAGCAAAGGAGGCTGGCATAGAGCATCCGCTCCAGATGTGGTCGGAGCAGACGAACCCATAATACAATATTTTCAGGCGGCCTGTCAGGACTATCTGCCACGACAGGTCGCGTAGCGTAAGAAGACTACCATAGATGAAGGGACGGGTGTGATAAAGGTTCTGGATCGGAGGTGAGCCGGCTCGAGGGAACAGATGAGAGTTAACAAGGGTATCGCCATTGCCCTTGTGGCAATGGTCTTTGTTTTATCTTTGCCTGCACTCAGTTGCTGCGGAATGTCCGGGGCTGGGGCGTTGACCCTCTATGGCTCCGAGCCTTCTACTTTGGATCCTGCCCTTTGTGCAGATGCGATCTCGGGAGGTTACATTGTGGAAATATTTAGCGGCTTGGTAACGCTCAACAGTGACCTTGAGGTCATACCCGATATTGCTGAGAGATGGGATGTCAGTGGCGATGGCACTACATATACCTTTCACCTTCGCGATGGCGTGAGATTCCATAATGGCAAGGAGTTGATAGCGAATGATTTTAAGTATTCTATAGAGCGAGCCACTGACCCTGATACTGGCTCTCCGGTGGCTGAGGCCTATATCGGCGATATTGTCGGCGTTAAGGAAAAGCTGAGGGGTGAGGCCGAAGAGGTTGCTGGGGTGGTGGTGATAGATGACAAAACCCTGCAACTCACCATCGATATGGCCAAAGCCTACTTCCTGGCTAAGCTCACTCACCCTGCTGCCTTCGTTGTAGACGAAGAGAATGTTGAGCCCACTGCTGACTGGTGGCGGTTCCCCAATGGAACCGGCCCTTTTAAGTTTCGTGAATGGTGGAGCGGGCAGAGGTTAGTCCTTGAGCAGAACAACGACTTCTATGGGGATGTCGCTAAGTTGGAGATGGTGACCTTCCTCTTCACCGGAAGCTCAATGATGATGTACGAAAAGGGGCAGCTTGACATAACTCAAGTAAGTACCTATAACATTGAAAGGGTGCTTGATCCCACGAATCCACTGAATGAGGAGCTGGTCATCGTCCCTGAGCTTTCCTTAGGTTATATTGGCTTCAACACAGCCATGTCGCCTTTTAATGATAAGAAAGTGCGCCAGGCCATGTGCCACGCTGTGGACAAGGAAGAGATTATTGAGATATTGGTGAAAGACACCGTTTCACCTGCTTATGGCATTCTTCCCCCTGGTATACCCGGATATACTGAGGAAGTGGAGGGACTGAGCTACGATGTAGCGAGAGCACGTCAGTTGGTTGCCGAGTCAGACTACCAGGATGGCTTGCCACCTATCGTCCTTTCTGTGTCAGGAAGCGGCGTCGGTGTGGCTACATCTACTGAGGCGATAGCATGGATGTGGCAGGAGAACCTTGGGGTTGAGGTGGAGATTGAGATGGTGGAATTTGACACCTTCTTGGATGAAGTGCGGGAAGGGAAATATCAAGCTTTCGAGATCGGATGGCTGGCAGACTATCCCGATGCTGAGAACTTCCTTGACCTGCTGTTTCACAGCGAGAGTGTGGAGAACCATACTGGCTACAGCAATCCTTATGTAGACCAGTTGCTGGAGGAGGCAAGGGTGGAAAGCGATTTCGAAAGCAGGCTGGGGGTGTACCGCGAAGTAGAGCAGGCCATTGTCCAGGACGCTCCTTTGCTCCCTCTTTGGTTTGGTGAGAGCTATTACCTGGTAAAGCCCTATGTCGAGGGCTTTTCCCCTGCCCCTATGATTATCCCCACTCTTAAAGATGTGTGGCTACAGAAGTAGCCTCCTTGGAAATAGGCCATTCCCATGCTATAATCTATAATAGAGCAGATGAAGGTAAAAGCAGAGAGAATTGAGAATAGCCAGGTAGTTCTTGAGGTTGAGGTCGAGCCTGAGGAGGAAGAGCGCTCTCTTGAAGAGGCCTATCGCCGTATAGTGAAGAAAGCTGACATCCCAGGCTTCCGCAAGGGCAAGGCCCCACGGGCGATGCTCGAACGCTACATCGGCAGGGAGGCCCTTCTCCAAGAAGCTATCGAGCTTCTTGTCCCCGAGCTGTTGAATCAGGCCATTGAGGAGCAAGAGCTCAATCCGATTGCCCAGCCCGAGGTTGAGATCACCCAGACTGAGCCGGTGGCGTTTAAAGCCACCGTGCCGGTTAGCCCTACTGTAGAGTTGGGGAGCTATAGAGAAATCAGGATAGATTCAGAGCCGGTTGAGGTTGTTGGGGAGGAATTGGATAGAGTTATCGAGCAGCTTCGCAAGCAACATGCCCCCTGGGCGCCTGCGGAGCGGCCGGTCCAACTTGATGATCTGGTGACCATGGATATAGAAGGTAAGGTCGGAGAGGAATCTCTGGAAAAACGAGAAGGTATTCAATATCAGGTGCTTCGGGATTTCGCCTTCCCGGTGCCCGGGTTTTCGGAAAAATTGGTGGGACTGGAGAAAGGGAAGGAGGTGGAGCTCACAATCTCATTCCCTGCTGACCATGAGAGGAGTGAGCTTGCGGGACAGGAGTGTTGGTTCAAGGTGCTGGTAAGCGAGATCAAGGAGAAGAAACTGCCTGAGCTCGATGATGAATTTGCTAAAAGTGTCAGTGAAGAATTTGAGACCTTCGATGCGCTTCGTGAACAGATAGCATCAAACCTTCGTAGCATGGCTGAGGAGCAGGCAAGGAGAAGATATGAGGAGAAGGCGATCGATGCGGTGGTGGAACAGGCTCACGTGGATTTTCCTCCCGTCTTAGTTGAGCGTGATATTGATGGGCTCATTAGTGAACAGGAAAGGGAGCTGAGGGCAAACAAGATGAGCCTGGAGGATTACCTCACGAGAATGAAAATGAGCGGGGAGCAACTGAGGGAGGAACTTCGACCAATAGCTACGAAGCGGGTTGCTCGTTCTCTGGTTCTGGGCAAGTTTTTGGAGGAGGAGAACATCAAGGTGGGTGATGAGGAGACCGATGAGGAAATCGAGGCAATGGCTCAGGCGGTAGGTGAGAAGGGAGACGAACTGAGGGAGTTTTTCAAGTCTCCGATAGGTCGCCAGTCGTTACAGCAGAGGTTGCTTACCAGAAATGCGGTCAGGCGATTGGTGGATATAGCCTCCGGGGAAGCTGATTCTACAGAATCATCGGAGGAAAGGAGCGAGGTTGAGTCTACTGAACCCTTGGAGAAAGCAGATGAAGCTGGTTCTACAGAATCCTTAGAGAAAGGGGAAGAGGAAGATGGATAGTTTGCCCAAGAGTGTTATACCTTTTATAACCGAGACCAGTGCTCGTGGGGAAAGAACCCTGGATATATTCTCCCTGCTTGTCAGGGAGCGGATAGTCTTTCTGGGTACGCCTATCAACGATCAAATGGCGAATCTTATCATCGCTGAGCTTCTATACTTGGAGCGGGAGGACCCCGAGAAGGATATCAGCATGTACATACACTGCCCTGGCGGGATTATAAGCGCCGGTCTTGCCATCTACGATACCATGCAGTTGATTAAATGCGATGTTTCCACCATCTGCGTCGGACTGGCTGCCAGCATGGGGACGGTTCTTCTAGCTGCTGGTGCTAAGGGCAAGCGGTACGCTCTGCCCCATTCGACTATCCACTTGCACCAACCCATGGGTGGCGCTCAGGGGCAGGCGACAGACATAGCCATCGCCGCTAAGGAGATCATAAGGATGCAGGAGATGCTGCGTGTCATTATTGTGAAGCACACTGGTCAGGAATATGACAAGATTGCTAGGGACACCGACCGCGACTTTTATC
>CAZZJX010000049.1:0-7495 GCA_964654845.1 uncultured Dehalococcoidales bacterium | reverse complement strand
CCTCCGCACCCATCGCCCCAATCCATTGGGTTATGTGCGCGCCAGCCCAAATGGCGGTAAAATCTGTAACTCTAATACCCTCTAATGGAAGCCTGTCCAAACCTTTCTTACCTCCTTATATTGTCGTAGGCTATTAGATTGCACCTTCTGCCCTTATCCTGACCAAGTCCTGCTTGGTGTAACCAAGCCGACCACAGAAAACCTCTTCGTTGTGCTCGCCCAGAAGAGGGGCAGTGCGTTCTATATGCCACGGTGTCTTGGAAAACTTGTATGGTGCACCTGGAAATGTGACCTTCCCTGCTTCTCGGTGATCAACCTCTTGGAAATAGTCTCGAGCTGCCAGTAGCTCGGACTGGAACAGGTCATCCACCGTATTCAGCGGTCTGCAGGGAACGCGTCTTATATCAGCCGCGGCCGCGATCTCGTCTCTGGTCCGCTCCGTCGTCCATTCTTCGATCAATGCCTTCACCGCATCCCAGTTCTCTCGACGCGTAACGCGGTCCTGGAATAGCTCGGTTTGCGCCCACTCGGGATTGCCCATTGCCTCCAGCCAACCTGTCCACATTCTATCGTGTCCACAAGACAGGTAGACGAGGCCATCACTGCAGCGATATATGTCCGATGTTGCCAACCCTGGCATACTTCCTTTTAGTCTCGTCCAAGTCATGCCTTCCATGGTGTGGACCGCAAAATCACGACGCATTATGGAAGCCAGAGCCTCATGCTCTGATAGGTCTACCTGCTGTCCTTGCCCGGTCATCTGACTGGCGAAAACGGCGGACATCGTAGCGATCGCTGCGGTGAGCCCAGATACAAAACTACTCTGATGTAGTGGTCCCTTCAGGGGTGGCTGTTGTTCAGTATCGTCGACACAATCTGACGGATTTTCGAAGGCCAGCCCGCTGGCATGAAAGGTGTTCAGGTCACACGCTTTGTAGTCACGGTACGGCCCGGTCTGCCCGAACGAAGTAATAGAGGTCATCACTAATCTGGGATTGAGACTCTTGAGACTGTCCCACTGAAACCCCAACTCTTCAACCTCAGCATATGGGTGATTCTCAACCAGCACGTCAGCCCACTTTACTAGCTCTCTGAAGATCTCGGCTCCGGTTGCGTTCCTAACATTTAAGGTTACTCCAAGCTTATTGGTGTTGAGATATAGAAACAGGCCGCTTTTCTCCAAGTGCGGTATGTCTTGGGGGAAAGGCCCATGGCTTCTCGCTTTGTCGCCGCAGCCGGGCTTCTCTAATTTAATCACCTCGGCTCCCAAATCGGCAAGTAGCTTTCCACAATACGGCCCAGAGACAAATTCACTCCACTCAACTACCTTTAAGCCACCAAGCGCTTTCAAACTCATATCAACTTATCCTTCTCCTTTCCTATTTAAATTATATTGCACGTAGCTACGTTACGTCAATTTGCTGCCCTGCTACATGGCATGAGACTAGGAGACCTGGCCTGGGGTTATTTGGAACGAGACCTAGAGGTTGTCTTTAAATCGAGGCGGGCTTAATCAGCCTTCCGTCGCATCAACGGCTGAACCGCCTCATTCTGTCTGCACCACGATTGCGCGGTGGGGTGGACTTTCTTCAGTCGCATATGATAAAATAACGACCTGTAAAGTACTGCTTAAGACATTAGCGGAATAAGAAGATGGAGGCGAACAAATGGCAGTCGGTCTATTTACGCTAATTGGTGGAGCGAGAGGGATAGAGGTGAATTCGGGAATTGTCAGAGATTTCCTGGCTCAGAATCCTACCTTGGATTCGGAAACACAAGGGAGGCTTTTAGCCTGGGAAAGCGAATTGAAGTACTGGGAAGAGTACAATGCATTCATGGGCAGTAATTATGGTCGTCCATACACGGAGGGTGCTCTATATCAGGATTTGAAGGGAAAAATCGCACAGTTTATAAACCCTCGGCAAGGTGAAGTATGGTTTGATGCGGGATGTGGACAGCTTTCGATGTCGGAATTGATCTGGCAAAAATCAGAAGGAAAAGTAAAGGAGATCTGGGCCGCTGACATTGTTCTAACCGGAGCCAGAAGGAGACTTGCTCAATTCGAGGAACGTATGCCTATAGAGCTAATTTACGCTGACCTTCAAGAGCAACTGTCTTTTCCAGACGATTTCTTTGATGGAATTGTTGCAAACCACGTCTTCACGCTTTTAATTGAATTTGAAGGACAACGAGGGGCTGAAGCTTTAAAAGAAGTTCTTCGAGAGATGTTTCGGATCTTAAGACCGGGGGGTCTATTGGTCTGGAGTATGCCCAGAAAGGGCGTAAGTAACATGTTGGGAGTCCTGTTGTCTCTGAGATACATCTTGAATCCTTTGCGTTGGATTAGATATCGTGTTCCCATTCCTGTGGCCGCAGGGAAGGCTTATAAATATACCCGACAGATCGAGAGGAAGGGCAAAAAGGGGACATATGTTCTGTTGGCAAAGGAGGAATACGAAGAAATACTCGCTTCTGTTGGATTTGTCGATCCCGAATGGAACATTGCTTTCGCTAAGCAATGCTGGGTAAACAGGGTTTACAAACCAAATGTTGTTTAATGCTGTAAATCGTCAGCGAAAAAGGCACCATCTCCTGGCCAGCTAGTAGATGACCTGCTCCTCCTGTAACCGAGCTATCTCCTCTTCGGGCATTTTCAGTAATTCTTTAAATACATAATCGTTATGCTCACCAAGTAAAGGAGCATGCTGGTAGTTGCCCGTAGGAACATCGCTTAGCTTCCACGGCAAACCGGCCAAACGGACTGCCCCTATCCCCGGATGGTCTATATCTACGAAGAAACCCCTCTGGCCTAAGTTGCTATCTTGCGCTACCTCCTCTACCTTAAAGGATGGTCCTGCCATCACTCCTGCCTTCTGCAATATCTCCATTACTTCATAGTGGTCGTGATTCTTCGTCCACTCCTGTATGCGGTTGTCAAGTTGCTCCTGGTTCTTCAGCCTATTTAGACCATCGTGGAACCTTTCATCCTCGGTCCATTCAGGATTCCCAATGGCATCACAAAAGGCTATCCACTCGTCATCATTCGATACTGCAATGGCTATCCAGTCTTCGTCCCCTCGACACCGATAACATCCGTGGGGAGCCATGGTGCTATACTGGTTTCCCTGTGGCGCTTGCACTGTGCCATTCATGGTGTATTGTATAATTGGCTCAGGAAGAAAAGCGGCCATTACCTCGGTCATGGACAGGTCTATATACTGACCTTGGCCTGTTTTTGATCGATGGTACAAAGCTGCCAGAATGGCGAATACCCCATGCTGAGCTGCTGCCAGGTCGCTATACCCGCGCGTCGCCATTGGAAGTGGCTCACCATCAGGATGCGCATTCAAGTAGCATAAGCCGCTAAAGGCCTCAATAATTCCAGCAAAGGCAGGCAATTCTCTATAGGGACCCGTTCTCCCGAAACCCGAGCCGGCGTACATGATTATATCGGGCTTTATCTTCTTTAGGTCCGAATATCCCAGTCCCCAGCGGTCCATCACCGGCCCGCCGAAGTTCTCAGCCACTACATCGCTGACCGCTATTATCTCCTTGGCAAGCTCTCTTGCCTTGGGGAGGGTCATGTTGAGAGTGCAACCCTTCTTGCCATAGTTCAATACAGCAAATACCGCGCTCATAGGACAATCCGCAGACATACCCCTGAAAACCATCCGCGTTAAGTCTGGACGCAGGTTGCTCTCGATCTTGATAACCTCGGCCCCCATCACTCCTAGCCATTGGGTGATGTGGGAACCGGCCCAAACAGCAGTAAAATCTGCAACTCTAATTCCTTCTAACGGAAGCTTCTCCAAGTCTTTACTTACCTCCAGCATGTTTTCGTGATCCTTTAGATTACCCCTCCTGCTCTCATTCTCACCAGGTCTGGCTTGGTGTAGCCAAGCCGGTCGCAGTAAACTATTTCATTGTGCTCGCCAACGAGTGGGGCGGGGTGTTCCACACGCCAGGGGGTCTCAGATAGCTTGTAGGGCGCTCCGGGGAATTTGACCTTTCCTGCCTGTTTGTGGTCAACCTCGGCAAAATAGTCTCGAGCTTCTAATAGCTCCGACTCAACTATATCCTTCGCTGTATTAATTGGCTTGCAGGGTATACGCATCGCCTCGGCGGCATGGACGATCTCGTCCACCGAGTGCTCTTTCGTCCATTCTTCGATCATCGCCTTTGCTGCATCCCAGTTCTCACGTCGCGAAGCTATGTCTGCGAATAGCTCGCTAGTAGCCCAGTCGGGATTGCCCATAAACTCGATCCAAGGTTCCCATGTTCTATCATGAAAACAAATCAGGTAGATGCGGCCGTCGCTGCATTGGTATATGTCCGACTCCATACCTGGCTGAGCCCCTTTCAGTCTCGTCCATCCCATTCCTTCCACGGTGAAGACCCCAAGCTCACGACGCATAAATGAGGCCAAAGCCTCCTGCTCTGATAGGTCAACATGCTGTCCCAGTCCTGTTATTTGGCGGGCGAAAATGGCGGACATCGTAGCAATCGCCCCGCTCAACCCGGCCGCAAGATCGGCCTGAAGTGTCGCTCCCCGTAACGGTGCCTTATTCTCAATATCCTCTACACCGTCCGATGGGTTTATGAAAGCCATGCCACTCGTATGAAAGCTGATTAGGTCACAGGATTTGTAGTCTCGGTAGGGCCCCGCCTGACCAAATGGAGTAATCGAGGTCATCACCAGGCCAGGGTTGAGATTCTTCAGGCTTTGGTAGTCAAACCCTAACTCTTCAACTTCACGAGGTGGTTTGTTCTCTATAAGAATATCGGCCTGCTTTATCAGTTCTTTGAAGATCTCCGCCCCGGTTATGCTATTGACATTTAATGTGATACCAAGCTTATTGGTATTAAGATACAGAAACAGGCCACTCTTCTCTGGGTGAGGTATCTTCTGTGGGAAAGGCCCATAGCTCCTCGATTTATCGCCAGAGCCAGGCTTCTCTACCTTGATCACCTCGGCTCCTAAGTCAGCGAGGAGCTTCCCGCAATAAGGCCCGGAAACGAACTCACTCCATTCAACTACCTTTAAGCCAGAAAGCGCTTGCGTACTCATACCAACTTGTTCTACCTCTCTTTTGTTGGAATTATATTATCAGGATATCAACCAATAGATGGTCCTGGCAGCCCTCTAAAGAATAACCTGCTCCTCCTCTAACCGGGCCATCTCCTCTTTAGACATATGCAGTAATTGACCAAAGACATAATCGTTGTGCTCACCCAGTTCTGGAGCATGTTCATAATTGCCCGGCGGAACATCGCTTAGCTTCCACGGCAGAGCAGCCAAACACCATGTGCCCAATCCAGGGTGCTCCACCTCCAAGTGAAAGCCTCTTTCGCTTAGATGGCAATCTTGGATTACCTCCTCCATTTTGAGAGAGGGCCCTGCCATCACTCCGGATTTCTGCAATATCTCCGTTACCTCATAGTGAGTATGATTCCTTGTCCATTCCTGTATCAGACTGTCAAGTTCGTCTTGGTTCTGCCACCTGTTCAATCCATCGCGGAACCTTTCATCTATGGTCCATTGAGGGCTTCCAATCGCCTCGCAGAAGGCTTCCCATTCGGTATCACTCCCGATCGCAATGGCAACCCATTCGTCATCCCCTCGGCACCTATAGCATCCATGGGGAGCCATGCTGTGATGGCGGTTGCCCTGAGGCTTCTGCACTCTCCCGTTCATGGTGAAGTCCATGACCGCATCAAAGATGAGCGTGGACGTCACCTCAGTCATGGAAAGGTCGATATACTGGCCTTCTCCAGTGCGGAAACGGTGATCCAGGGCAGCAAGTATGGCAAATACGCCATGCTCTGCTGAGGTTATGTCGGCGTATCCGAATGTTGGCATCGGTCGGGGCTCCCCGCCGCGATATCCATTAAGGGCGCAGAGGCCAGCGAAAGCCTCAACGATGCCGGCGAAGGCGGGAGACTCCTTGTACGGCCCGGTTCTGCCGAAGCCAGACCCCGAGTACATGATGATGTCAGGCTTGAGCTTCACCAGTTCCGAGTACCCCATCCCCCAGCGCTCCATAACTGACCCACCGAAGTTCTCCGTCACCACGTCGGCAATACTAATCAGTTCCTTTGCGATCTCTCTGGCTTTGGGTTGGGTCATGTTTAGGGTGCAGCCCTTCTTGCCGAAGTTGAACTCAGCGAACTCGGAGTTGATGGTCTGGCCAGTTGTCTCCAGAGTCCAGTAGGCCCGAATCATATCGGGACGAAGTCTGCTCTCGATCTTGATGACCTCTGCACCCATCACCGCCAGCCACTGGGTGACGTGAGGCCCAGCCCAGACAGCGGTGAAGTCGGCAACCCGAATGCCCTCTAGTGGAAGCTTCTGCATATTTTTCTTATCTCCTCATCTATTGATGGGCTGCTAGATTACTCCTTGTGCCCTCATTATCAACAAGTCTGTCGTCGTATAGCCAAGCCTCCCGCAATAGACCGCCTCGTTGTGCTGGCCCAGAAGAGGAGCTGGGTGCTCTACACGCCAGGGAGTCCCGGACAGCTTGTAAGGCGCGCCGGGATACTTGAACTTCCCCGCAACATCGTGGGTAACGTCTACGAAATGACCTCGCGCTTCCAGCAACTCGGAGTTTACCGACTCCTTCACCGTGTTCAGCGGTCTGCAGGGAACGCGCGCAGCTTCGGCTATTCGGACGACATCGTCGACGGTGCGCTCCTTGGTCCATTCTTCGATCATTATCTTTGCCGCATCCCTATTCTCTCGGCGCGAAGTTATATCCAGGAAGACCTCGCTCATAGCCCACTCGGGGTTGCCCATCGCTTCCACCCAACGCTCCCAGATTCTGTCATCGCCGCAGATGATGTAGACGAGTCCGTCCACGCACTGATAGATATCGGATGAGGCGTGCGGCCTCCTCTCCTTCTCCCTAATCCAGGGGAACTGCTCGACGGTGTAGTTGCCGAGCTGGTGGCGCGTCATGGACGCTAGAGCTTCGTACTGTGAAAGGTCAACGTGCTGTCCCAATCCGGTCATGTGGCGTGCAAACACCGCGGACAAGGTCGCAACCGCAGCGGTGAGGCCAGCTACAATATCACCTTGGTTCGGCGGCCCCATCAACGGCGGTTCTTGCTCGATATCATTCACCCCATCTGATGGATTTAGGTAGGCCATGCCGCTGAAGTGGAAGCTGACGAGGTCGCAGGACTTATAATCACGATAGGGCCCTGTTTGCCCAAATGGAGTAATGGAGGTCATCACCAATCTGGGGTTTAGCTTCTTTAGACTTTCATAATTAAATCCTAGCTCTTCAACTTCGCGAGGAGGATTGTTCTCCACTAGAATATCAGCCTGTTTCACCAATTGTTTGAAAATCTCCGCCCCGGTCGTGCTGCGAACATTTAGTGTCACTCCAAGCTTATTGGTATTCAGATATAGAAACGTGCCGCTCTTTTCTGGATGAGGTATATCTTGAGGGAAAGGCCCATGGCTCCTCGCTTTGTCACCAAGGCCGGGCCT
>CAZZJX010000048.1:0-7498 GCA_964654845.1 uncultured Dehalococcoidales bacterium | reverse complement strand
GATTTACAGTCTGCTGGTATTAGCCACTCACCCACCCCGCCCATTCTTGGCCCCTCGTCGCACTGTCCCCAGCCCGAGAGCGGATTCGAACCGCTACCCTACCGATTACAAATCGGTTGCGCTACCATTGCGCCACTCGGGCACTTTTACTCATCAGCTACACTTTTCCAGCTAAGATTATCATCTTTTAATAACGTTGTCAACTTGTTTTACTCGTGGAACACATTAGTAACTCGTTATCTCTACCTCCACCTGTAATGAGATGTATTGATATCTGCTTAGTAGCCTGGGGGACAGCACCGTGTTCATGTCAGGAGGAGGCCCTTTCTGGACTCACACTCGGCAGAATGATAGGTTGTGGACAATACCCTCTATGCTATAATAACTAGCCATTTCACATAATGGGGGATAATGATGGAATTTCGGAAAGATATCAAGACTGTTGAACTCTTAAGCCCTTCGCTTCAATTTGAAAGTGAGATTCAGCGGATAGAGTATCGGGAAGACCCATTGACGGGTTCCCAGAGCAGGCTGAATTTGGGGAGGGCAGGAAGAGTGAGGCAAGCGCAACAGGATGAGTTGGATTTAGGCCGCGCGATAGAGGAAACTAGGGCTGGGTGCTTCTTCTGTCCACACAATATGGAAAGGGAAACGCCAAGATTCTCCCCCAAGCTCTGGCCGGGTGGCAGAATCAGGAAGGGTGAATGTGTGATCTTCCCTAATCTGTTCCCTTTTGCTGAATACCATGCCGTTGGGACGTTGACGGGTAAGCATTTCTTAGAACTCAATGAATTCACTCCTGAGATGCTGATGGATAATCTGATTGCCTGTAAGCAATATATCGCTTTGGTGCATCAAAACGATGAAGGGGCAAAATATCCGATGTGGATTTGGAATCATCTGCCGCCCAGTGGCGCCAGCATAATCCATCCTCATGTTCAGATAATATTGGAGCGAGCTCCAGCGCCAGAAGTAGGGAAACTTCTGGAAAGAAGCGAGCAATATTTCAGAAGGTATGGCAGAAATTATTGGCAGGACTTAATCAGGGAGGAGAGGGAGATGGGCGAGCGGTATATCGGCGAGAACGATTCTTTGGCGGTCGCCGCAAGCTATGCGCCACGGGGAAACAGAGAGGTCCAATTGATATTCAAAGAAGTAGGTAATCTAGCGGATCTGGATGAAAAGCAAATAACGGATTTTGCTACCACTATTGTGAAAGTATTGTATTGCTACAAGGGAATGGGGGTTAATTCGTTCAACTTGATTACCTATTCAGCACCTGTTGGGGAGAACCCTGATTACTATTGTCTCAATGCTCGGATCATCTCGAGGCCGATTTTCCAGCCATTGTATACCAGCGATAGCGGTTTTATGGAGCGATTCTTCGATATTTGGGTTATTGAGAGCATGCCCGAGGAAGTCGCACGAGCAATGAGGGAGTTGTTTTAACAGCCAGCTAATCATCCCAGAGGGGGTTGATCACCAGACCAGCGGGCGTCTTGGGATGGAAATAGGTGGATTTTTGGGGCATCCTGGCGCCCTCATCTGCGATGGTCAGGACGCTGGAGACGGGGGTGGGATTGAGTAAGAAGGCTAGTTGATACTCACCGGAATCCACCCGAGACGTGGCTTCTAATCCGTCTCGAGTGTATCCCAAGCAATTCTCCGCCATTTCTCGGCTACTTATCCCCAACATGCGGTCCAGAATCGAGCGGTGAAGAATGTAAACATCCAAATCATTTAGAGCGCTTAGCTGATCGGTGAACATCAAATTCTGTTTGGGTGTTAGCAAGCGGAGACACAGCCCATCAAGGCCATAGAGGCCAAACGTTGTCCCTCCATGTCCCCATTCTTGCAGTGTATTGAGCCAGTTTTTCAGAGTTTCGGCGGCATTTGGTAAAGGCGAGAGCAAATCCTGATCGCAGGATGCTGCCAGTTGCTCACCAAATTCGGGAAAGATTCTTTTATTGAGCCCCCGTACCAGGCGGTGGGTGGGTTCCATGATGAGGTTTTGATCCTCAGCATCGGTTAGGGTCATCATTACGAAATCGAAGGCTTCTGTTCCCGTATGGTAAGAATACTTAGAGCGCTGCTCCTGTTGGTGTGCAAGCGCTGTCTCGTAACGATGATGACCGTCAGCAATGTAGAGTGTCCTGTCGGTGAAGAAATCGGACGCTGTGGCGATGGCCTCTTTGTCTGTCACCAGCCACATTGCGTAGCCCACGCCGTGGCGATCCACAGCACTTAAGACAGGCCGGTCAAGGGTATTGGGAAGTAACGAGAGGATTCCCGCTCCGTGGTGGCGAAACAATCCCATTATGGGGCTGAAGTTAGCGTGGCATGACTTGAGAAGGCGGAGACGGTCCGCACTGGCCTCTCCTATGGTCACTTCATGTGGGCGAATCTGCCCATCGCTGAAGTCCTCCAGCTTTACCCTTGCGATAAGGCTAAAACGACTCTTTTCGGTATCTTGATAGGGAAAGCGGTGCTCTACAAGGTAGAAAGCAGGGCTCTCCTCTCTAATTAGAATGTTGTCCCTCAGCCAGCTTTTCATAGTGAGGGCAGCCCTGGTGTATCTACTGTCTTGAGGGGAATCCTCGGAGCGTTCCTCTCCGAACTCAAGCCTGACCACATTGTATGGGCTCTTGCGATGATAAGAAAGCTGTTCCTCAGGGGAGATCACATCATAAGGGGGGCAAATCAGAGCGGAGAGGTCATCAATTTGTTCGAGATTGTAGCGAATGCCCTGGAATGGTTGAACATCGGCCAAGCTGTCGCTCCTTTACTAGTTAAGTATAACAAGGAGGACATCTAAAGGTCAATGAGGGGTTATGGCGTTTTTTATTTGCTCTACGAATGCTTGTGCTGCTGAGGCAAGCTGCGGGTTGGTCTCCACAATCTCCATAATCCGACTTCCTATAATCACCCCATCGGCTATATTGACTACTCGGCGAGCCTGCTCCGGGGTAGCGATGCCGAAGCCGACACAAAGCGGTTGAGAAGTTATATCCCTCACCCTGGCTAGGAAACTCTCCAGGTCAGCAGGCAGGGTTTCTCTGGCTCCAGTAATTCCTCTAAGCGATACTGCATAGATGAACCCGCGCGATCTAGCAGCGACCAGATGGAGGCGCTCCTCAGTGCTGGTGGGGGTGATCAGGTAGATGAGATCCAGTTGATATCTTTCGGTTAACCTTTCAAGTTCCATCCCTTCTTCAGGTGGCAGGTCAGGAACAATCAACCCATCGATGCCTCCCTCTGAAGATGCAGCACAAAAAGCGTCTAATCCGTAGTGAAGTAGAGGGTTGAAGTAGCTCATGAATATCAGCGGTACATCGACCATTTGGTGCAGCTTGTGAGCAACCTCGATGCATAGCTTAGGGGTGACTCCTTGCTGAAGCGCTCCGTGGCTTGCTCGTTGAATAGTGGTGCCATCGGATAGGGGGTCGGAGAAGGGAATACCCAGCTCGATCATGTCGCATCCACCTTCTACCAGGGCAGGCACCACCTGAAGCGTAGCCTCGATGCTGGGGTAGCCTACGGTTACATAGGCAATGAGAGCCTTATGCTGCGGCGTGGCAAAAACAGCGTCAATGCGGCTCATAGTTGAACCCTCAGTGCCTCAGCTACAATATTCATATCCTTATCGCCGCGCCCGCTCAGGTTCACCAGTATGGTGTGTTCTTTCGATAGCTGACGTGCGAGTCTGGTGGCATAGTAGATAGCATGAGCAGGCTCGAGGGCTGGTATGATACCTTCCTGCTGGCTCAGCAGTTGGAACCCTTCAAGGGCTTCATCATCGGTTATGGCAACATAGCTTGCCCGCCCACTTTCCTTATAGTAGCTGTGCTCGGGGCCGACGCCAGGGTAGTCAAGCCCTGCTGAGATGCTATGGGTCTGGCGAATCTGCCCCGCCTCATCCTGGAGGATGTAGGATTTTGTGCCATGAAGTACCCCGATGCTTCCTGCAGCCAGGCTGGCACCGTGCTTCCCCGTATCAAGGCCCAGCCCGGCGGCCTCAACCCCAATCAACTGAATCTCATGGTCGTTAGCCAGGGGATGGAAAAGTCCCATGGCATTGCTGCCGCCGCCGACACAGGCGATGGCATAATCAGGCAGACGACCGGTAGCTTCGATGGTCTGCTGACGCGCCTCCCTACCGATGACCAACTGGAAATTGCGCACCATCATGGGATAAGGGTGGGGACCAACGACGCTGCCCAGGAGGTAATACGTGGAATCGACATTGGTTACCCAGTCGCGGATTGCCTCGTTGATGGCGTCCTTAAGGGTTCGGCTGCCGCTTGAGACTGGTCGCACCTCAGCGCCAAGCAGCCTCATACGGAAGACATTAAGGGACTGGCGTTGAATATCCTCCTCTCCCATATAGACGACGCACTCCTGTCCAAGCATGGCGCAAACGGTGGCGGTGGCTACGCCATGCTGTCCTGCCCCCGTCTCGGCGACGACTCGTGTCTTTCCCATGCGCTCAGCCAGCAGGCCCTGCCCTACAGTGTTGTTAATCTTGTGGGCGCCAGTGTGGGCCAAGTCCTCCCTTTTTAGGTATATCCTGGCACCATCACAATATTTGGTCAACTTGGCTGCGAAGTAAAGGGGAGTGGGTCTGCCGACAAAGTCTCGGAGTAGTTCAGCCAGGCGCTGTTGGAATACTGCGTCCTGCTGCGCTTCCCGGTAGGACTTCTCCAGATCTTCCAGGGCAGACATCAGGGTTTCCGGAGCAAATCGGCCTCCGAATTTTCCGAAGTGGCCTAAATCATCCGGTAATTGAGCTAATATCTTATCAGCCATCTTCCATCCTTACTGTTTGGATAAACATCTCAATCTTGGAGGCGTCTTTTGCCCCCTTGGTTTCCACGCCACTGGAGACATCCACTCCCCAGGGCTTGGCTATTTGGATTGCCTCTCCTACATTTTGCAGAGAGAGTCCGCCGGCTATAATCACAGGGAATCTCTGGGAAACCTGCCTTGCCAGCCGCCAGTCGAAGGTCTGCCCGGTGCCGCCGTAGCTTCCTTCAACATGACAATCCAACAGGCAAATAAAACTTTCCCCCAGCAATTGTCGGCCATCACTTATTTCAGCGATGATATCCTCGCTGTCCTGCTGGCTTCGCACCCTTATAGCTTTAATAACCTGCTTCTCGATGTCCGTCAAGTAATCCCAGGGCTCATCGCCGCTTAGCTGTACCCAATCGAGTCCGCAGTATTCTGCGATATGGTTCACCTCAGAGGGGGACATGTTGACGAAAACGCCGACAATTTGAGGGCGGGCTTTTAGTTCCTTCACTGCCAGAGCGATCTCCCGTGCCTTCCCGATGCACACCTGGCGTTTCGATGGGGCGAAGACCATTCCTATGAAGTCCGCTCCTGCTTGCGCTGCCGCCAGAGCATGGGGGGTCTCAGTGATACCGCATATCTTTACCCTGGTCATAGAAGTTCCCTCATTTTTCTTGCTACATCGCCAGCAGCAACCAGAGCCTCACCGACAAGAATGGCATCAACCCCCCATTCTCTGAGCATCTGGACATCGCCCCGATTCTCGATTCCACTTTCACTGACCACTATGCGGTCCGGTGGCACTAAGGGGCGAAGGCGCTTTGTGGTGGCAAGGTCGATGGTAAAGGTCTTCAGGTCGCGATTATTGATGCCGATAATGTGTGCTCCTCTTAGGATGGCACTCTCGACTTCGGCCTCATTATGAACCTCCACCAGGCATTGCATGCCGAGGTTATGGCTTAGCCAAAGCAGCTCTCCTAACTGCTCACTGCTTAAAATGGCGACGATGAGGAGCAAGGCATCAGCGCCAAAAGCGCGAGATTCATGGACCTGGTAGGTGTCGAAGATGAAATCCTTTCTGAGCAAAGGGATTTTCCCCCTTTGTAGTTCCTTGCTAATGGTAGAAAGCTCCTCCAGGGTGCCCTGGAAATATCTTTCCTCGGTTAGAACGGATATAGCAGCGGCGCCATTTTGGGCATAGGTTCGGGCCAATTCCACTGCATCGAGGTCAGGGCGAATTGGTCCCTTTGATGGCGATGCTCTTTTGATTTCGGCGATGAGATTGATACCATCTCCCTGAAGTGTGGAGGCGAAATCCAGGGGCGGCGGCCTTTTTGAGCTGAGCGCCTCTAATTCAGATACAGGTACACTCAGCTTGCTTCTTGCCAGTCCTTCCTTCTTTAACTTAACAATCTCATCCAGTATCATATTTCTGACCTTTGCGAAACGCGCCTAGAGGCGTTGGCTGAGTGCAATAAGGTTCTCAAGTTTCTCCGACGCGTTTCCGCTGTCTATCGATTGTGCGGTGATTTTGATACCTTGTTCAAGGTTTTCCGCTCTGTCGCCGGCCACCAGCGCGGCCGCGGCGTTTAGCAGCACGATGTCGCGATGAGGCCCTGTTTCGCCTGAAAGCACGCGGCGTATAATGGCGGCGCTCTCCTGAGGCGGCCCGCCTCTGAGGCTTGCCATGTTTACCCTGCGGAAGCCAAACTCCTCCGGGTCTATAAGATACCTTGTAATCTCGTCTTCCTTTAGCTCGCAGACCGTGGTTTGCCCTCCCAGTGTAATCTCGTCCAGGCCGTCCTCACCGTGAACTACCAGGGCGTGATGGCAACCGAGGAGGCTGAGCACCTCAGCCATTTTCATCGTCAGCTCTCCATCGGCTACCCCCAGCAACTGGGCCTCAGCGCCAGCGGGGTTGGTCAGAGGGCCGAGGATATTGAAGACGGTGCGGATTCCGATCTCGCGCCGGGGGGGTGAGGCGTACATCATTGCTGGATGAACGACGGGGGCAAACATGAAGCCAATGCCCACCTCCTCGAGACATCTCTCCACCTCCTTGGCGCCCAGGTCTATCTTGACCCCCAGAGCATCGAGCACATCGGCGCTCCCGCATCCGCTGCTCATTCCACGATTGCCATGCTTGGCAACCTTAAGCTCAGCCCCGGCTACCACAAATGCGGCGGTAGTGGAGATGTTGAAGGTCTCCGATGCATCGCCTCCCGTGCCGCAGGTATCGACCATTGGTCCGGATGTGGCTACCGGGATGGCCCTCTCTCTCATCGCTCTTGCCATACCGGCAATCTCGTGCACCGTCTCCCCCTTAAGCCTCAATGCGGTAACGAAAGAGCCGAACTGGGCTGGTGTGGCCTCACCGTTCATTATCTCGTTCATCACCCCCGCTGCCTGCTCCATGGTGAGCGAGTTTCCCGATACCAAGGTGTCAATAGCTTCTTTAATCATTTTATTTGCCCCCTTATGCCGACGTTGTAGTTCGCGAAAGAAAATTTCTCAGTATATCCTTTCCCACCTCTGTCATGATGGATTCGGGGTGAAATTGCACTCCCTCCACTGGATATTGTCGATGCCTGAGCCCCATAATGATACCCTTTTCCGTCCATGCAGTCACCTCCAGGCAGTCAGGGAGACCCTCTGGCATCACCACCAGGGAATGATAGCGAATCGCTGGGAAGGGACTGGGCAGCCC
>CAZZJX010000047.1:0-7595 GCA_964654845.1 uncultured Dehalococcoidales bacterium | reverse complement strand
GTGTTACGGCGCGCTACGTCCAATCTCATCCTTACTGAATAGGTCTACCGTATCTCCCAATAGTCAATTTGTCCTTTCCGAATTCTACGATCTATCCAGCTGCGAACGTATTTTCCAATGATACGCCTTGTTTGAGGAATTAGTACTGTAAACCCGATAATGTCTGTAATTATTCCCGGTGTAAGCAATAGTAGACCACCCACAAGAATCAAGGCACCAGCAAAGAGCTCGTTAGAGGGTATAATTCCTTGCTCCAAGCTACTCCGAATTCTTGAAAGGGTAGCCAATCCCTGATTCCTCGCCAGAATGGCTCCAACAATACCCGTTACCACAACGATGATTATAGTATACAAAGCACCTATTATCGTTCCCAGATAAACGAGAATTGCCAGCTCAACCAGTGGCGTAAGAATGAATAAGAGCATGAGTTTCCAAAGCATCCTATCTCGGTTGCTCCCCTCCAGCCCTTTCTACCATCGCCCCTCAGGCACTACCTTAATGTCTTCTTGCTGAATGTTGCGTGGTCGTGCCCATTCTCGGTCACCCACCATGTAAATCATTCTAACGTTTTCAATACAGAAAATCATGGCGTTGCAGGCTGACTGTCCAACGAAACCTTAAGAAGGAACTTGCCCTTTGGCTGAGATGTGCCGCACTCAGCCGAGAATGAAACCAAGTACCCCGGCACAGCCATCTAACATAATGCCAGTTGATGCAGTGACCATTGTGCGGTGAGAGAGGCTATCGCCTTTAGCACAGAGCAGATAAATAGTTCCGTGTTTATGCGCCTATTGGATTGCTATTATACCTTGGTTCTTTTGCTGATGGCAGCAGCGATTGGCGCAATCACCAGCCACAGGGCTATTGTAATCACCATAGCATTGACATAGCCTATTCCCCCCAACCCTACCCAGGGCGCAACCAAGTTCCAAAATAGCATAGTCAATAAAGAGCTAAAGAAGAAGCCGAAAACAGCAGTGGGGATAGCAAAATAACCCATTACCTACCTCCTTATACGTCGTTAATCGGGTGTTTCCCTTAAATGCAAAACTAGCCATGTAGGATTCCAACCCACGACACTCAGATTGAAGGCAGGTGCCATCACGCTCTCTCTGCCAACATTGACATAACTATATCACAAAAGTGGATGGCCTAGGACTAAGTTAATCCATAATACATTCTACCACGATATGAATGACGATTCCCCTTGCTACTCACGTTCAGAGGGGTAGGTGACACCTTCACATCATTCCAACAGGCTCTTTCACTTGTCATTGCGAAGCTTGCCCCTATCTTAAGCAAAGCAAGCCGCACCGGAATCGATAGGTGTTGCACGACTAAAAAGCGATTTCGAGGGAAATGTCCAGCTATCTTGCATCCATTCCACCTTACTTGGATACTTCTCACAATTGCTCTGCAACACAGTTCATATGTCTAGCAATTTTGCTGCAGGCTTCAACAGACTGCGTTTAGGCAAGTATCCCTGAGCCACGATGGCAAGACGGGCTCAGAATTGTAGTTACCGCATCTTTAAGATTCCACCCACAAGTACCATTAGGGACCCTAATCCAGCCAAGTAGAACCCTTCGCGCAGATTGCCTAACTCATAATGGTATACAGCAAAAAAGTCATAGGCAAAGTTACCTATTAACGCCAATCCAGCGAAGCCAAATCCAATAAAAGCCAGACCGGGCAAGATACCCCTAGCTCTAGCAGCAAATGCCCCAAAGCAAAGCACCGCCACGAGAAAAAGAGGCAATCCGAGATTATAGGCTTCCATCGCGTGAGATGACACACCACCCCCTTTATCAAAGACCAAGAAAACGCTGACAATCATCGCCAAGGCACCAATAAACGCCAGTGCCTCCGCTGCACCAAACCTAGCTCTCATTTTTGTTTCTCCCTCCTTCAGTTTTTAAATGTCGCACTGCAGCATAAAAAGGGATTTAATTTCAAGGACTTGGCCATGACCTCATGTAACCTCCTCATCGAATAATGGGAAAGAGCTTCGTATAGTATCATACTTATACCATAATCGGCCATTACTACCAACTCCACTCATACTTCATGAGTCAGTCGTCTACCTGAACGAACTCACGTATAGTTGGTACCCCCATCTCTAGAGAGTACCCTGTTAAAAGGCTGGAGTTGTCACGCTCTGCTAATATGTGAATTGCCAAATTTTGCCATCAGTTCGGCGCTATGCATTACTTTAATATTACTTTTACGTTTATCCAAGCCGCCCATAAGTTGAAGGACACAGGGTGTACAATTGGTAACCACTATATCAACACCACTTGCTTCTATATTATCTAGCTTCCGCTGCAATACTGAGTTAGATAATTCCGGGTATTTAAGCACAATGTCACCACCAAAGCCACAGCAGGCATCAGAGTCAGCCATCTCTACCAGCTCTAAGCCCTCCCGTTCAAACAGTTGTCTGGGTTCATTATATATACCAAGCCCTCTCTTCAAATAACAAGGGTCGTGGTAAGTGACCTTTTTATTTAGTGGAGGTCTCTTCTCTGCTAAAGGAGTTAGTTCAAGTATTAGTTGCGAGAAATCGCGAATTCTGCTCGACAACGCTTCCGCTCGCTGATTCCAATCTGGTTCAGCGGCGGTTAGACGCGGATACTCCTGTTGTAGCATAACTGCACAACCAGGGCACACCGTAACGATATAATCAGGATCCATTTCATCCAGAGCAGCGATGTTTCTTTTAGCCAGGCTGAGGCTTGTTTCTGCATCGCCGGCAAACCACGCTGGAGCACCACAGCAAGTTTGCCCTTGTGGATAATAAGGCTCAGCGCCACATTCCCTAAGAACCTTCATGACGTCCTGACCAAGGTCGGGATAGGCATAATCGGCAACACAGCCGGCATAGAAAGCCACCCTGGGACGAGCTCCTCCCCTGGGGGATGATAAATCCTTCAACCTGTCACGTAATGGACGATGTGATAGTGCTGGAAGGCTGATAGTCCTGGCCAGCGAATTTAGCGGATAGGGAAGCCGCCTTGTCATAGAGTCTTTGTCGGTGAAAGGCCGTTGCAGGTATGAGCCAACTCTTATTGCCCTATCCAATCGCTCTGGGTGTTTCAGGACGCCTCGGTACGTCATTTTGCCTTTCCACGACAAGCCCTCTTCTGCCACAAACCTAGCTTTTAGCTGGGATATCATGCGAGGTATATCGATACAGGCTGGGCAGACTTCCTTGCACGCCATGCATCCCATGCATAAGCTAGCTGGATCCTTTGCCTTATCCATGCCATGTAAGAAGGTAGTCAAGATAGCACCAATACCACCTTGGTATATATAGCCATAAGTTTGTCCAGCGAGTGACTGAAAAACCGGGCAGACATTAAGGCAGGCGCCACATTTAATGCAGTATAACGCCTCTCTGAACTCACTGGATTCTCTCATTCGCCAGCGGCCATTATCTACCAGGACGATATGCACCTCACCGGGGCCTTGTGCGCTGATAGATGGTGCTCCCGGAATAGCAGTTGTGGTGCTAGGACCGCTAATATAAGAGATATAGACTGGCATTTTCATCCCCATGGTGCTTCTACTCAGTAGTCTAAGTATGGCGTCAGCATCTTCCAAACTGGAAACCAACTTCTCGTAGCCAACCAGCGCCACATGTATGGGAGGCAAGGTGGTCGCCATACAGCCATTGCCTTCATTAGTCACGATGACTATGGTTCCAGTTTCAGCTATGGCAATATTAGCTCCTGAAATACCCATATCCGCATTAATATAGAACTGCCTTAATGCACGACGTGCTGCATTCAATAGAACCTGAGGTTCAGGTTCTAACTTCTCACCAGTTCCTGTGGAGATAAGCTCAGCGACCTGCTCAATCGTTTTATGTATGGCTGGTCCAACCATATGCGCCGGTCTTTCCCCCGCCAGTTGGATGATCCATTCTCCGATGTCGGTTTCCTTTACCTCCATGCCAGCATTTTCAAGATGCTCTCTTAATTCAATTTCCTCGGTTAGCATAGATTTTGACGTTACTATATAGCCTACGCCGCGTTCCTGTGCCAGTCTCAGTACATAATTATTGGCATCCTCGGCATCCTTGGCTTCATATACCACGGCACCAGACTCAGCAGCTTCAGTCTTAAATTGCTCCACCAATTGAGGCAGGTTGGCGATAGATTTCTCTTTCACGTGGCGAATTTCTTGGCTTAGAGCATTAAAATCAATACCTTCCAGTGCCATTTGGCGCACTATCTTCAGGAGAGGTGTTAATCTACCAAGAGCAGCCTGCAAATTGTCATCTGCCAGTGCCCTATGCACACGTTTAGTCATTTCCCTACTCATGTTCCCGCCTCACAGTACACGGCTATAGTTCCCATCTGAAACTTTGTGCGCCTTTTTATTTACTTGCAGCCTTATTAACTAGTACGATATGCTCTTCATCGGGACCCTGAGCCCTGGCCATTAACGCCTTTGGTATATCAGCGGTAGTGTTTCTTCCGGTGATATAGGTGATATATCTCGGTATATTATTGTCCATCATCGTTCTGCTAAGAAGTTTTAATCTAGCAGTAGCATCTTCTACTGTAGAGACTAACTCTCCGCAGTCAACCATCGTTACATGTATAGGAGGCAAAACAGCGACCAAGCGATCATTCCCTTCATTGCTCGTAATTACCAAAGTCCCTGTTTCGGCTATAGCAATACTAGCTTCTGAAACACCCATATCGGCAATGATACAGGACTGCCTCAATGCCCGACGCGCCGCACTTGATAGAGCCTGAGGGTCAGCTTCTAGCTGCTCACCAGTTGCATTAGAGATAAGCTCAGCGACCTGCTCAATGGTTTTGGGTGGGACTAAATATTCCGCATGCGCCGCTCTTTCCCCAGCTAGTTGGGTGATCCATTCTGCAACGTCGGTTTCCCTTACCTCTATGCCAGCATTTTCTAGCTGCTCTCTTAGTCCAATCTCCTCAGCCAGCATAGATTTTGACTTGACTATGTGCTTCACACCGTGTTCCTGTGCAATTTTCAGCACATACTCACTGGCATCCTTGGCGTCTTTGGCTTCGTATACCATGGCGCCAGCTCTAGCGGCTTCGGTCTTAAACTGCTCCACAAGTCCTGTGGCCCCTACAGCCATTTCCATCCTTCCACGAAAGAACTACACGAAATACTACTTCTCTCTTGATTTTCTCAAAACTCTGTCGCTCTGCTTACTCTAGTTAACTGCTAGTTGCACACCCTTGTTGAAAGCTATCATATTGACCTCAAATTCTCTGGGGAAACTTTCTCGTAATACTGGCTCCACTGATTTCTCGTCCAGCGGTAGGACGCCGCAGCCAATGAGGGCACCGACGAGGATTACATTGGCAAAGATGGGATCTCCCATTTTCTGTGCTTCTTCGGTGGCATTTATAACCCATGTTTTGGCTGACAGCCCCTTTATTGTTTCCATGAGCCTATCCAGATCGGGATATTCAGCCTCGCCGCCGGTAACATCAATGGAATATATGGGCCTGGGGTTGACTACGGTCATGACATCCGGGTTACCAAACTGCCCCAGCATTCGCAGGGTTTCCACCGGCTCCATGCCGAGAATGACATCAGCGCATCCATCAGAGATAAATGGGCTACACTCAATCTCCTTTGAAATTCTCAAGTGGCTCATGACTGGTCCACCCCTTTGGGATGCCCCGTAAGTCTCCCCAATGGTCACGAAGTAGCCTTCTCGTACCAGGGCATTGCCGATGAGCAGGGATATCCTCACATTGCCCTGCCCACCAACACCGGTAATGATCAGGTTAAGCGGATCTTTCATTAAGGTCTTTGTAGTCATGCCGCCTCCTTTAAGATGGCTCCCTGTGGACATATATCTGCGCACACTCCGCATCCGGTGCAAATGACCTCGTCTATCTTGGCTTTGCCAGCATCCTTATCCCATATCAATCCAGGGCAGCGAAACACCCTGGTGCATAATCTGTCACAACCACAAGCCTCTCCTATGCACTTATCAGTGTCAACATGCACCTTGTATGGTTTTCCTTTTCCCCTGTGGCTTCTCACCAGCTCGCACTCGCGTCGCATTATCACTACCTTAGCACCGCCTCCGTCCGCCATCATTTCCACCAGAGTTGCAGTAGTGTTTTCAATGTCGAAGGGATCGCAAATGGTGACATGTGCTCCCAATGAGCGGCATAAGGCTTCCATATTCACCACCTGTGTTGGGTCCCCCATTGCTGTCACTCCAGTTCCAGGGTGGGGTTGGAAACCGGTCATTGCAGTGGCACTATTATCTAAGACGATAAGAATGAAATTCGACTGATTGTAAATGCCGTTTATCAGCGCTGGAATAGCGGCATGGAAGAAAGTGGAGTCGCCACACACAGCAAGTACCGGTTGGTTGAAACCGAACTGTCCCAACTTCCCAAGTCCGTTAGCCACCCCTATCCCAGCTCCCATGCAGTGCATCGTCCTTACCTGGAAAAAGCCAGCGGGCCCCAGCGCCATGGAGTAGCAACCGATATCACCGGTAACAATTCCATTGCGCCCATCTAGCTTGAGTGCATTCTTGATCGCCCAAAAGGTAGCGCGATGAGCGCAACCGGGGCAGAAAGTCATCATCCGTTGCGGCACGTTGCTTTTTGAGATCTCCTCTGCCTTCTTACCATACTCAATGTCCCGAGGCTGATATGCCAACCCCATTATGTCGCTTACTGCTTTGATAACCTTGTCTGGATTTAGCTCTCCATAATCAGTTATATCTCCCGAGCGCTTGCCGTAGAAAAGGGGACGTGGAGCGCCAGGCGGCAGGTTGGCAACCAGTTCCATCACACTTCGCTCCAGGAAGGGGTCAATCTCTTCAACCACCAGAACTTTCTGTGATTTGCTCAGATGTCTTTCAACAAATTTTTCTGGTAAGGGCCACAGGGTACCCAGCTTCAGGATGCCCACCCTGTCCTCCAGTTTCAATGCCTTCACCGCTTCCCGAGAGTAGAGCCAGCAGCTACCGCAGGTTATGACGAGCAAATCTGCCTTATCTGGACCCACGTACCAATTGAAGGGCGATAATTCAAACTTTTCCCGCGCATTATTCAGTTTCACGTGCAACAAAGCATGCCGCAATGCACTGGGAACCGGCATAAACTTAGTCGGCATAACGTTCCGTGTATCATGTATCTGATCGAAATATGCCTTCTGTTCCTTTTTGAGCAACTCGCCCAGCTTTACATTGCCCCTGGCGTGGGAGATGCGGGTTACGCTCCGCAGCATACATATGGTGCCTAGCTCCTCCGAAAGGTCGAAGAGCCATTTTGTCATATCCTTAGCTTCCTGGAAGTTACCTGGCTCCACTAACGGTATGTCTAACCATTTAGCTATGGGTCGCGTATCCTGTTCATTAGAACTGGATATAGCGGAAGGATCATCGCAGCTCACAAGGACCAATCCCCCATTACCTATTCCAGTCATGACGAGATTCGCTAGAAAGTCAGAAATGACATTGACCCCGTTCTGCTTCATGGAAGCCATAGCTCGAATGCCAGCAAAGGAAGCCCCAGCAGCAGCCTCCATGGCCAATTTCTCATTTACAGACCACTGGGTATAAATGCCCA
>CAZZJX010000046.1:0-7611 GCA_964654845.1 uncultured Dehalococcoidales bacterium | reverse complement strand
ATCCATATGGGGCATTGAGCCGGAGAGATTGTCTAGTCTCGTATACCAACGCCACCGGTCTTACGGATATGGGCTGGGGTAAAAGGGAGTAAAGCAAGATGCCGAGCTCGCTTTATTGCCATCGCTAACGCTCTCTGGTGCTTGGCACAGGTACCGGTTCTACGCCGCGGCTCAATCTTTCCTCGATCCGAGATGTAGCGATGTAGCTTCGCTGGATCCTTGTAATCGATAGTTTTAGTATGAGCAACGCAGAAGGAACAGACCTTGCGCTTCGGGATAAACCTCCTGCGACCTTTAGCACCATGTTTAGACTTTGTAGGCTTTCTACGCATTTAGTTGACCGCCTATCTTTGTTATCAATTCTTCCTTAAAAGGGGAGTTCATCTGGCTGAAGTTCCTCCTCACCAACATCCTCAGGCAGGGGAGCAACCCCGGGACGGTCGAGGAAAATCACCCTATTGGCCACAATCTCATTGCGGAAGCGTTTCTGCCCATCCGGTGCCTCCCAGATGTGGGTCCTTATTCTTCCCTCAACGTACGCTCGCCTCCCCTTGGCGAGGAACTGATTGCAATTTTCCGCCAGCTTTCTCCATGTAACCACGGTGAACCACTCCGTCTCTTGCCTTCTTTCTCCCTCAGGAGTGGTATATGTCCAAGAGGCAGCGATGCGGAAGGTAGTCACAGGGTTACCGTCGGCGGTGAAACGCATCTCGGGGTCGGTGCCAAGATTGCCAATAACCATCACCTTATTTAAGCTTGCCATCTCTCTTGACTCCTTTTCTCTAATCACTCAATCTGACCAGCAGGTGACGCAGGATCTCCTCTGTGAGCCTTAAGCTTGCTTCAAGCTCCGCAGTCTGCTTTGGCTCCATTTTGAACTGCGTCAACACATAATTGCCCTCCATAAAGTTCCCTATCGGATAGGCGAGCTTCCTTCTACCCCATTGATTCACTTCAGTGATTGAGCCACCCCTGTCGGTGATGAATTGATTCATTTTGTCCAAGGTGACAGGGAATTCCTCGTCGGTCACCTCCGGGCTGATGATAACTACCAGCTCGTAGTCCCGCAATCGATTACCTCCCAATTCGCTAATTCCATGTCGGCTATTATAGCATGAAAAGAACGTAGTAACAACTAATCCAGACCAGGCACAGGGAAACGATTGGAAATCGCCGCTACCTCCTGACGCACCTCATTATGGGTTTTCTCATCACCTACATTTGCCAGCATCTTCACAATTAGACCGGCTATAAGCCTCATCTCGTCGGGACCAAAGCCACGAGTGGTTACCGCTGGTGTTCCTAGCCTGATGCCACCGGCAACTTGAGGAGGGCTCGTGTCGAACGGGATGGCGTTCTTATTTACCGTGATACCCACTGAGTCCAGGACATCCTCAGCGTGCTTGCCGGTGATTCCAGTATTGGAGAGGTCGACGAGAAGAAGATGGTTGTCTGTACCCCCGGAGACGATACGAAGCCCCCCTTTCTGAAGCTCACTCGCCAGTATCTGGGCGTTTTCTACCACGGCGCGCTGATAGCCTGCGAACTCCGGCTTCATTGCCTCGCCAAAGGCTACCGCCTTGGCAGCGATGGCGTGCATCAGCGGCCCTCCCTGTGCCTCGGGGAAAACCGCGTGGTCCAGGCGAGAGGCAAGCTCAGCCTTCGACAGGGCGAAGCCACCTCTTGGTCCCCTTAGCGTCTTATGAGTGGTGGAGGTGATGATGTCAGCATAGGGCACAGGGGATGGATGCAGTCCGGCAGCCACTAACCCCGCTATGTGGGCCATATCCACCATGAGGCGAGCCCCGACAAGGTTGGCGATTTCGCCAAACCGCTTGAAGTCGATGATTCTGGAATAAGCACTGGCTCCAGCAACGATGAGCTTGGGCCTATGCTCCAGGGCAAGCCGCTCTATCTCATCGTAGTCCAGGCGCTCCGTCTCGCGACTAAGCCCATAGTGAATGAATCGATAGAACCTGCCAGAGAAGTTGGCTGGGTTGCCATGGGTGAGATGCCCGCCGTGGTCTAACCTCGATGCCATGACAGTATCGCCATAATTGATTAGAGTGAAGTATGCTGCCATGTTTGCTTGGGCTCCGCTATGAGGCTGAACATTGGCGTGCTCGGCTCCGTATAGCCTTTCCGCCCGCTCCTTTGCTAGCTCCTCCGCCACATCAACCTCTTGACATCCACCATAGTAGCGATACTTTGGGTAGCCTTCGGCATATTTATCGGTGAGCACCGAGCCCTGAGCCTCCAGAACTGCCCTTGATGCGTAGTTCTCTGCGGCGATAAGCTCTATATTCCGTCTCTGGCGCTCTTGCTCCCGGCGGATCGCCTCACAAACCTCTGGGTCACTCTTGCCTAGCGCATCCATATCGCTCCTTCAAAAACAAAACCAGGCAATTCCCTGGCGTGGCTCTCTGAATCCACTAACATCCCTCATAATAAACTCTCCCCATCCCGATTCGATAGTTTCACATCTTGTTTAGACGGTTAGTGTACTTCACCCCTCTTTTCCCGTCAACAAGCTATGTAAGACCCCCTTCAGGCGACCATCTTGGCTACTCACCATACCTCCCTTGCCAGCGTCAAGCCCCATACTGAGGTCGCGCCTGCCGCTTTCAGGGCTACGGCACAAGCATTGAGGGTAGCGCCGGAGGTGCATACATCATCGATAAGGAGAATACGCTTTCCACGCAGTCGTCGGTCTCGGCAGGCGAAGGCGCGGGCAATGTTTCTTTGCCGTTCCTCGGCACTTTTCGTTCTTGTTTGAGGAGGGGTGTTCTTGAGGCGAACGAGCGACTTCTCGGCTACAGGCAATGAGGTAAGCTTGCTCAGTTCCCCGGCTAGGAGAGAGGACTGGTTATAGCCACGCTCCCGCAGCCGACGGGAGTGAAGCGGAACAGGAACCAGGGCGTCGGCGGGCAAGGGGTGGGCACGCAAGTATTTCCCCATTAGTTTAGCTAGCGGAGTAGCCATTGCCTTCACATTTTTATACTTGAATTGGAGGATCGATTGGCGCATTGCTCCCTCAAAGCGAAAAACCGAGCGGATGCCATCGATCTCCAGAGAACGACTCGTGCAGTCTGAGCAGAGGATGCCCGAGGAAATAGATTTGCCACACTTAGTACATAGCGGCAATTTCAGACGGGGAAGCGCTGCTTGACAAGAAGCGCAAATAAAACTCCCCCTAACCCCACAACCGACACAATAAGAAGGAAAGAGGAGGTCAACAGCCAACTCTTTGAGTTGTTTCAATGAAACTGTTGGGCTAATGAGCCTATCGCTTAGAAGTCTTAAACGAAAGTATTTTTAATTAGCGCTGTCTGGGGTTGTGCCCCACACCGCTTAGAATCGGTTCGTTCACATATATGTCGCCGTTTCTGATCTTTAAATTGAAACCACAATCAGGATTGGTGCAAACCCAGGCCTTATAGTGTATTGGCGCTCCCTGACCGCCAAAATCGGACAATGGAACCAGGTCACCTACGCTACACTTCTGGCATTTTGGTAATGAGTTGTTCTCCAAGAACCACCTCCCATCCTTTAATCAATCAATGAGTATACACTAAAGATGAGATGTTGACAAGCCATCTGTCAGTTCAATTTCTGCAATATGACTGTAGATAGCACCTTGTGGAGTGAGCCTGCTCCTCATCAGGATAACCTCACTCACTTTCATCGCTGTAGCAGCTTCAGACTGAGTGGCCATTACGAGCTCCCCAATCCTTTTCCGCTCCTCTGGTGATGCCCGCTCTCTGAGCCGTCCCAGGGTCAGATGAGGTGTAAAAGGGCGCGATTCTATGGCGAAACCGAGCGGAACAAGGGCCTGGTCAATGCCCTTCTGCAAGGTCACAAGCCTCTCTATATCTCCCGTCATCGCCACCCAGATAACCCGGGGCCTTCCGAGACTTGGGAAGGCGCCCAATCCGCCGAGCTGGAGTTGAAAAGGGGATACACCCTGAGAGGCTTGTGAAATGGCCTCTTCTATCTGAGACACCTGCTGTTGAGCGATGTTGCCCAGAAACTTCAGGGTGAGATGAACGCCCTTGGGGTCAACCCACTTCACATAGGGATGCTGGTGCGGTCGCAGCATGCCCTGCAATGAGGAAAGGCTGGCTCTGACCGCGTCGGCCATCTCGATGGCGATGAAGGCTCGAATCTGTTCCGTCATAAGCCAAGAAGCCTCTTTGCATTATCTCCCAGTATCAATTTTTCAGCATCCACCCCCATGTCCAGGGAGCGAAGCTGTTTCATGACTCTGTTTTGAGGCATCAACGGATAGTCAGTGCCAAAAAGGATTTTATCGACCCCAGCGATCTCGGCGATGTACCTGAAGATCTCGGGGCGGTAGAGAAAGGGCGTAGCAGCGGTATCAAAGAAAACGTTCTGCAGGGCACTCGCCACCTCTGGCATCAGGGCGTAGAAGGGCAGCCCACCGCCCCAGTGGGCGCAGACGAAGGGGATTTGTGGAAAGCGACCGATGAATCTATAGAGAATATCAGGGGTGACCTCTCCCTTTCCCGCATACTGATGCCCCACAGGCTCGGAGGAATGGGTAAGCAGGATCATGCCGTGGCGATTTGCCGCCTTGACAATGGGCGCCATTGTTGCCTCGTCTCCCAGGTCAAATCCTTGAACATCGGGCCTCAACTCCCCGATGCCTCTTAGACCGCCTTTGGCGCAGCGCTCTAGCTCGGCAATAGCCACATCCCCAGCCTTTGGTTGGATGGCGCAAAACCCGACCAGGCGCTTGGGGTAGTGGCTTACCGCTTCCATGATGTAGTCATTGGTCTCCTGGCATAGCTCATGGCTTATCCAGCCGATGTTGAGGGCGACCGAGATGTCGATGCCCTCCTCGTCCATGCCTGCGATCAGGTCATCAGCGGTGGCAAGCTTCGCCTTGGGGTTGGAGTATAGATGGTCGAATAGCGGGTCGCGCCCCAGATACTCCTGACGGCGCTCTTTTATCCAGAGTGGAACGATGTGCGTGTGGAAATCGATAATCACGCTCTAGATTGTAAGGCTAGTTCCCCCCATGGTCAAGCAGAGGTATCTGCCCTCAATTTGGCGGGAGGTCCGATGAATCGTCTGATTTATCGGACTCTCGGGCCGAATGTCGTCCTCGGAGGAGTTAGAGGGGGTTAGGGGGTAAGGTTACTAAGCACAGGGCTTGGGTTTCCCTAGTAGCGCGCTGTAGTACGGGTGTGACCAAAATGTCATTGCGAGCGAAGCGAAGCAATCTCATGGTGTGTCTATCCCACCTCATCCTCACCGATATTGCTTCGTCCGGTAGGGGCACGGCATGCCGTGCCCCTACATCGTTCAGCCTCGCAATGACAATAGTAATCTGGCTCACAACCCGGATTCACTCCAAAGATGGGGGTACCTTAGCGCAGAAAAAATTGGCGAGCACAAACTATAGACAGCCAATCAAATATTATATATTATATACTGGCCTCACTAACGTAAGGAGATGTAAATTGCCTGCATCAGAGCAGAAACACAATCGAAAGTCCTCGAAGTTTTCAGCCTCGGCACCGGGTCCGGCAGCCGAGGCTACTTCTTCTACGAATTTAACGCAATCTCTTTCCATAGACGAAATGAGAGAAATGGCGAAAACGCTGCGCCGCCATATCATCCGCATGACGGCAAGGGCGAGTAGTGGTCATCCCGGTGGTTCTCTGTCAGCAGTGGAGATAGTCACTGCCCTCTTCTTCAACCATTTGCGCTGCGACCCGCGACACCCTCGCTGGACTGACCGCGACCGCTTCGTGCTGAGCAAGGGGCACGCCGCACCATTGCTCTACGCTGCTCTTGCCGAGGCGGGCTACTTCCCCACTGAGGAGCTGTTGACCCTTAGGCAACTGGACAGCAGGTTGCAGGGTCATGCTGACATGACCGTTACCCCTGGGGTGGATATGTCCACCGGTGCACTGGGGCAAGGCTTATCGACTGGCATTGGTATGGCTCTTGCCGCTCGCCTCGACGGCCGAGACTACCGTGTATATGTGCTTCTTGGGGATGGCGAATGTGAGGAAGGGCAGGTGTGGGAGGCAGCGATGTCTGCTGCCCATTTCAAAGTTGACAATATCGTCGCCATCATCGACCGCAATCGACAGCAGATCGATGGCTGGACCTATGAGGTTATGGATACTGAACCTCTGGACGAGAAATTACGCTCCTTTCGATGGCATGTTATCGATGTAAATGGGCACGACCTGACCCAAATCCTGGCGGCACTTGAAGAGGCGAAGACGATAAAGGGGAAGCCTACAGCTATTATTGCTCATACCACCAAGGGCAAGGGAGTCAGCTTCATGGAGAATAACCTGGAGTTTCACGGCCGGGCTCCCACCGCTGATGAGGCAGAGCAGGCGCTCAAGGAGCTTGAGTGATGGCCTTGGAGATGTCCACCAGGGAGGCATACGGAAAGACCCTCCTCGAACTGGGTAAAGAGAATGAGAATATCGTGGTGCTGGATGCCGACCTGTCTCGCTCCACCAATACCCAGCTATTCGCCAGGGAGTTTCCCGAGAGGTTCTTCGATTGTGGTATCGCCGAGCAGAACATGATAGGGATAGCCGCCGGCCTTGCCGCCTCAGGGAAGACCGTTTTTGCCAGCACATTCGCTGTTTTTGCTTCTGGCCGGTGCTATGACCAGGTTCGCATGTCTATCGCCCAGCCGCATCAAAACGTGAAGATCGTAGCAAGCCATGGCGGCATTAGTGTGGGTGAGGATGGCTGCTCTCACCAGGCTATTGAGGACCTGGCGCTCTATTGCTCCTTCCCCGGATTCACCGTCATCGTCCCCGCTGACGCCAACGAAACCGCTCGCGCGGTGAGTACGGCAGCGGCCACCGATGGCCCCTTCTACATAAGACTGTCTCGCCCTAAAACGCCCGTCGTCTTTAACGAGGACTATCGCTTCGTTCTGGGCAAGGCGGTGACGATGAGAGGGGGATGGGACGCCACCGTCATCGCTTGTGGTCTGATGGTGCACCGCGCACTTCTGGCTGCCGACGCTCTGGCGAAGCAGGGAATTGAATTGCGTGTGGTCAATATGTCCACCATCAAGCCGGTCGATAAAGAGGCCGTCATCAGGGCGGCAAATGAGACCGGAGCTATCTTATGCGTGGAGGAGCACCTTCAGCATGGTGGGTTGGGGAGCACGGTGGCACAGGTGGTAGCCAAGCACCAGCCGGTGCCCATGTCTTTCATGGCCATAAAAGACTACTATTCTTCCTCGGGGAAGGCGAATGAGCTTCTGGAACAGCACGGGCTAACGTCGGAAGGCATTGAAAAAGAGGTGCGCTCGCTGGTTTCAAGGAAGCGTTAAGGTCGGACCTGGCCGCTTCCCATGATGACCCATTTATAGGTGGTGAGCTCCTTTAGCCCCATGGGCCCGCGGGCATGAAACTTGTTGGTGCTTATTCCCACCTCCGCACCCAGTCCAAATTGCCCCCCATCGGTGAAGCGGGTGCTGGCATTCACATAGACGCAGGAAGCATCAACTTCTTCCAGAAAGCGCATCGCCGCAGTATAGTTCTCGGTAATAATAGCCTCGGAATGCCCTGAGCTATAGCGCTCGATGTGTTCCATCGCCTC
>CAZZJX010000045.1:0-7731 GCA_964654845.1 uncultured Dehalococcoidales bacterium | reverse complement strand
GCCATCACAACTGATGATCAGCAAATCACCCCACAGCGTCGGGCACCCGCCGGGTCCGCCTCGCCATTGAGGTCCAGAAAACGAATGCTATGGGGTGCTGCTGCTACTTCATAGACTGTTGGGGAAGTGGGGAAGCCAAAAGCGATATCCGCTCTACCTTCGGCAACAGCCCGCATCGCACCTTCAAAGCTACCTGCATCCACCCACTCGATTTCCTCTTCATCGAGTTGAATCCAGGCTAAAAGTGAGCGGTGAGGGTTGAGGGTAGACTCCCTCATATTCCAGACCGAGAACCTTGTGCCTGGACCAATGTCACTGATTGTCTTTATATCCGAGTCACCACGAACGAAGAACCCGGAGTTGGCTAAATCATGTATCCAGACCACCCTTGCCTGGAACGGTCCGCCATCTCTGGTGGCCTGGTCTTCTATAGCTTCAATCATGTTGCGCAGAACGCTCTTGGAGGCGGAACTCAGGAGCATGTCACCGTCCATGAGGTAGCGCATGCATTTACCGGGGTCGGCCTCTGGTACTACTCGGATAGCCATGCCGGTATCGGCTTCCATGATCGATGCCCAGCTAACGTATTTGGCAAGCCCGCTCTGGCCCGGAGCCGCAATATGAACCCATTCCGGCCACTGCCAATCTTGATTCGCTTCTTCAGGTTGGACTGTGTCCGAAGCACAACCAGCAAATGCCAGAGTACTGGCAATCACAACCAGTAAAGCTATTACCAATGGTCTTAACAAATTTCTGCTCAACTTACAAATCCCCTTCTAACCTGCTTCATTCGTTTTTGACCAGCGCAGTGGTTCGTATATACAGTAGGGTTCCGCTTCCAGATAATCACCGGTAGCTTCATACGCCCTTGCCCTGCAGCCACCGCATATTCTTTTATACTCACAGACACCACATTTACCCTTGATATTAGACAGGTCTCTCAGTTGCCTGAATAAAGGAGCGTTAGCCCATATTTCGTTAAAGGGCTGGTTTCTGATGTTACCTGCTTCGACATCCAGGTAGCCGCAACCCTGTACTCTTCCCTGATGCGATACAAAACAGAAGCCGGTACCGGCAAGACAACCCCTCGTGATGGTCTGCATGGGGTGACGGGGCGTCGCGGCGCCTGGATTTTGACTGGTATATCCTTTACTTTCCTTCTGCTTTAACACTCTCATATAGTGAGGTGCATCGGTGGGTTTGAAGAACAGCCTGTCCCCCAGTTCTATCTGTTTCTCGTATATCCAGTTCAAGGTTTCCTCATACTGCTGTGGGGACAGCTCCTGAGATTCGAGGTCTTTCCCCCGCCCGGTGGGAACAAGCATAAAGGGGTGGAAAGCCATGGCACCAACGTCGAGGGAAAGGTCCAGCAGGTTGGTCAGGTAATCAACGTTTAACCTGGTTATGGTGCTGTTAATCTGAATTTCAATGCCTGCATCGAGAGCGTTGGCGATACCATCCAGTGCTTCCTGATAAGCTCCCTGTTTACCACGAAACTCATCCTGAAGCTTGGGGGAGGGAAAGTCTATGCTTACCGCCAGGCGGGAAACCGGCACCTTTTTCAGTTCGGCGGCCAGTTCTCTGGATACTAAAGTGCCGTTGGTGCCCATGACCACCCTGAGCCCTTTACTCACGCCATAGCTGGCTATCTTAAGGATATCCGGCCGTACAAGCGGTTCACCACCGGTGAGAATAAGAATCGGGTTTCCGACTTTTATGATCCCATCGATGAGCTGATAGCACTCTTCAATTGTGAGTTCATCTTTATATTGCTCATCTTTTGCCGAGGCACGGCAGTGGGCGCAATAAAGATTGCAGCGGCGGGTTATTTCCCAGGCTACCAGATGCAACCTTGGCTCAATGATATCCTTGTTGGATTGTTTGCTAATGCTCATTTGATTCCAATCTCTTCGTCCTCTCAACAATAGGAATTTGCCTGTATTGCTGATGCGTTGCTACCAGAGAGACCAGCGCTTCATCCATTACCCGCGCTACCAGTGGAATGGATGCCGCAACCCTGCTACTGTGGGCCTCTCTCTTCTTCATTAGATGGGCTATCGCCTTCATAATCGGATCTCGATGAAGGATAAACGCTTCTACTGAGTCGGTAAGCGGTAAACCCAGACCGGCCAGGGTTTCCCCAAACTCTCGCCCCACCTCGTGGGCACGCTCCAGGGTCCGATCTCTTTTCGCAGGTTCGTTAAGATACCTGATAATAACATCGAGCATGTTGCGACCGAGGTGGGCCAGGCCAAGCTTCTCTTCCTTATCAAGACAGCTGTACCAGTCCTTGGTAGAAAGAGATGTCCGGCCAATCTCGCCGTGTAACTTACTGGTGGCTTCAATTTCGGCAATCAGATCCTTTACCCGAACGGCCTTCTGGTTTGAACTCATGAACTTCCTTAGTTCTGTTCTTGAGTAACGACGATGGCCTCCCGGTGTAACAAAGGCTTTAATCCTGCCTTCATCTGTCCATTGCCGCAGAGCTACCTCACTTACCCCCAAGATGCCGGATGCTTCACTTATAGTTACCAGAGGTTCATCCATTAGTTCTCTCACATTGGCTAATAGAGCATGTCAAAACTATAAAAAACTACAAAATATTATAATAATCTAAATAGAAGATGTCAACCGGATGGCAAGAATTAGCTTGAGATTGCTGGATGAGAGTAGATACCTTGATCAGATTCAGGCAAAGCGGGATATATGTTCGGATAGAAACCGGGCTACCCGGGTGCTATCAAACGGCCATGCGTATACTATCGTTGTTTGTGGGTGGAGCTTACTGAATTCATCAATTTTAGCTGGTATGTCCTTTTCAGAATGCTCGCCGCCTCTGGTCATCATCGGGGTAGCTACGATTATCTTATTGGCATTCTTATTCGCAGCAGATTGCAGAGCTTCATCCAGGCTTGGAGCACAAAACTCGTTGTATCCCACAATCACTTCGTACCCTGTGACCTCACTTAGACGTGTTGCCAGTTCCTGAGACGCAGTGTGGAAAGGATCATTCCGGCTATTGCGCGGCCAGTTTCTCATCTTGGTATCAAGCAGGGAATACCTGCCTTGAAATGATTCCTGGTTACTACCGTTCACTTCTGCGACACGCGAACGTAGTCTGAAGAATTCAGCGAGTTCTTTCCTGGGGAAATCACTGGGAGGCGTGCCATGCATAGCCAGTATAATAACTGTTTTCATCAATCGTATTCTATCTTAAACTTACAGGGTTTCCCAGTTCACCTTATATATATGGGTGAATATATAGTCCCTATAGAAGACCGCCCTGTAGTCTTCTGACTCGTTTCATAACAGATCTACGGAGATGGACATTATACTTTCTGCTACGTCGTTAGCAAAATCACACATTCTGAGTATTTGTGCAACGGCTCAGTTAATTAAACAGTACCCTTTCTCCTTCTTCTTAATAACCAGTATGAAGCTATGCCTGCAATCAATACTACACCGCCGATAATACCACCGATGAGCCACCAGTTAGTTGGCGTTGACATTGGCGTCGGTGTTGGTGTCGGTGTTGGTGTCGGTGTTGGTGTCGGTGGTAGTGGTGTTGGTTCTGTTGGCTCAACTATCTGCCTAATCTGGGCGACTACCGTTTGGTCCTCGTCTAATGTTAGTTGCAAGATGGGGTTGGTCGGGTCTTCTCCCAGGTTATTTCCTTGCAGGTCAGTCCACTTCTCAAACTGCCATGCTCCGTATTCTGCTGGAGCCTCTACTGTAACTGTATCGCTAGGTTTCCTGTAGAATGTTCTGAGAAACTCCCCCCTTCCATCCTGCCGGCCATTTGGATCAGGTTGACTGATGATGAAGTATGGCATAAGGGCGGACTCAGAAGTAAGGACCTGTAGCTTCATCTTGCCTGTGTCCATCGGTTCCACCCGCATGAAGTCGTACTGGACTTTCAGGCGAAGGCTGTCAATGATAATATCGATGCCAGTCTCTGTGTCCACCTCCTTGGTGAGTATGATATCTGCCCATGCTGCAGGCCTGGAATAGAGCAGAACCTTTTCCGTATTGCAGAGCTCTCCCGTACCTATGAGAGAGCAAAGCAGGGAATCCATGGCTGCGGCCGGCACTACTGGATCGACTATATCCGCGGTCGCGCTGTAATCTGCTCCCCACTCTATAGGGCTTCCGGTGCGCTCACTATAGTGCCTGAACTGGTAAACTTGCCCATCTGATATCAGCTTTGACAGGCCGGAGTGTTTCATGTGAAGTGAGAGAATTGCCCAGGTACCATAGTTATTATCGCCCTCCGGGTGCGAAACCAGACCCGGCTTCTCGGGATTATCCATATCAACCGCAATATTCACAATGCGAACATTCTCCTTACCTAGAAAGAAGCTTCTCATTTTCTCCACTAGGTTGATGGTGACCGGCTCTCTAGCATTGAGGCGCTCGATCTCCCCTGCTGAGAGATCGAGCCGGAGGTAGGTGGATTTCTCAGGCAAATTCGAGTTGTAGAGCCTCAGGATGTCGCTCACTAAGTCAGAAATAACTTTCTCATACACACCCTTGAAGGCATCAAATTGGTCGGGGGTGATTTCATGGTCCGAATTTAGATCGGCAATTTCTTCGAATTTTTTGAGCAGATCTTCAAAGTCCATCGTTGTTGTGTAAGGTTTAAGAAGGCGATATTCATAGGCTTTAGCCATGTAATAGTGGAATTTCAAGAGTCGATCATAGGCACTCCTTTCCATATCATCGAGGTACATTGTAGCCCGCTCGTCAAGGACGACTCCAGCTTCCTGAATCTGACGGTTCATGGCATCAATAGCCAGAATATCATGGGTAATGGAGTCTGACAGCGAGGATACTATCTGCATGGTAGCAGCCAGTTGCTGAGCAAAATCCTTCTTCTCCACCAGCAAGTCCTCGATATCTTCCACCAATCCTATATATTCTTCCGATTGGCTCTTTAGTCGCTGCAGTTGGGCATCAACCTCACCCTGTGGTACTTTTAGTTGAGAAAAGAAGTCACCCATATCTTTAAGACCTGTCGAAAGTGCCGCAGTACTACCTTTCAGTTTATCAAGATATTCCGTTTTCTTGTATTCTGCCATGTTAGTATCGATATTTTTCAACTTGTTCTGTAATTCTCCAGAAGCGCCGCTATATAGCGAGTTCGAAAATTTACTGGTGATATCAGCTCCTCCGACAATCGTGTCCCAAGGTTTTTTTACATCAAAGTTACTTACCAGCGTACCGACGCTACCAACCGCGCCCAGCGCCGGTTGACCAACAGGCATCATCGAACACATCATGCCACCTATCTTCAAGCCGATTCTGGCACCGGTCCAGGCCGCCCAGAGCATCTGGCCTGGAACCGCTTCATCTCGTGCCTTTTTCTCCAATTCCTGCTCTTTTTCCTGCAACTTGTACTGCAATTCTGTTGTCTGTTTTTGAAGGTCTTGCGCTGTCGCGTACAGAATCGGAATCTCGGCCACCGCTGCTTCATAATCTGCTTTTGCCCGCGTTATTTCCTCCCTTAGCCGTTCACGTGCGTCTGAGAGGGCATCGACCCTTGCCTGCTCACTAATCACCTTGTTCTTAATCCAATAGGCAAGGTAGAGCTGACGAATGGCCCTGCCAATTTCGTCTTCAAAGGCACTCTTGTTGACTTCGAAGCTAAGCATGGGCACCCATCCCGGAGGATTACCGTAGTAGTCGAGGCCGCACGCTATCCGGTGCAACAGTGTCTGCATCTCGTTGTACATCTGTTCCATCTCAAAAGCATCTGTCTCGGTTAATTCAGCCCAACTCTGGTGTTCTCGGTAGGCGTCCAGAATGATAACGTAATATTTCATTACAGATTCCGCCTCTTCAATCCGGTCACCGAGATAGTCATTCTTAGCTTGATTGAGAATCCTGTTCAACAGCAAGGGATGTAACCAGGCATAGGGATGCCCTTGGTCCCAGATTAGTTTCCCTTCGTCTCCCCCGGGCTTCTCCGCATTTGGAGCTAGCGCACTGGCACCGCATTTGGTCTTGCGTCCGGTTCGGGATACAGTCTTGTACACACAAGGAACTGTTGTTCTTATTATTAGTTGCTCTACTTTCCATGGTCCGTTGCACTTTCCCCCGGAATACTTACTTCCATCATTTTCCGCCCTCCCGGATATGCCGCCGACGAGTGAGGCGATACCGGCTGGAAGATTCGCAGTTGTCTTGAGGGTGCCGCCCGTGCCGCCTAATCCCGGCATACCGGCCGGCACAGCATCCAGGCCGTCTTTTGGCAATGTTATAGTACCAGACTGCACACTACTTTTCCCCATAGGGCAATCTTTGTATACGTAAGATAAGCTATCATAGCCCTCTGATGGATGCCAATACCAAACATCCTTGCAGGGCCAGGGGACCCATTCATGATGTTCTTTAACGAGTTCTAAATGTTCCCATGTTGAGCCTGTACCAGGCCAGCCTCTGCCGGGATTTCCTCCATTAGCACCACGTAAATCAAGCTTAATGTTGCTGGGATGCTGGGGATATATATCTTTAACATACAATGTAACACTACCGGAGGGTGGTGGATCGATACCATCCCCACCGGGTTTGCCGGAATCGGGGTCTTGTTCCCAACCATTATCCTTATAAGCAAATGGTATACCGGCTGCCGGTGCTAAAATAGGAGGCGGATTAATTGGAGTAGTCTTGATCTGGCCTTTACCTTCAAAATGCAATTCCCGCGCGTATATGATGATATCTGTCTGAGGCAGGTTTAGCGGACTTCGGAAGATCACTTTGTCACCAATAACTGTCATCTGTTTGATGTCTTCGTCATTATTGAAATCGTATGCCTTTTGCCCTTCTTCAAAAACAACAGTTTCCCCAACAATAGAGACATTTCGTACTTCCACGGGGTCATCAGGCTCAGGTTTTTTATAGTTAAAATAAAAGTCCTTGTTCGCCCGATCATAGTGTATCTTTGTATCCACAATGGTAATGTGAACATCCTTCGGATCAAGGGGACCAGGTTTGGTATGCTGCCCGGTTCGGAAGATAGTTTGTTCTGGTGCCAGTTTAGGCATGGGAGTTATTTCGAAGGATTGTGAAACAGATTCATCACCAGAGGTCGCAGTGATAGTGACTGTAAAGGGGCGTTTATCTTCTATGTCCGGGGTGTAACCAAAATGCCAATCACCTGGTGATTCCGGCTCCAAAGTCAGATCCCCGGTCGGTTGCGGATCAGCGCTAGCGTTAAAAGAGGTAGAGGTAGTTTCGTCCCAATGAAGCAGAAACTCACAACTACTGTCATGCCATACAGTCTGAGGAGGAATGCTGCCCATATTGAACCTCGTTAAATTCCCATCACCTGGTGCCTCAGGGGCAAAATCTTGAAAAGCGAGACTGTAGAACTTGGAATCTAGCTCCGAAGGACCCACTGAGTATACCGGATTCGCCAGGGGCAGAGTTCCCGCCAGGAACACTAAAATCAATACAGCGAGTACAGTAACCTTGGACTTGAAAAACATTTTGTGCCTCCTTTTACTTCAAAGGGGTAGTCATGGGCAACACACTCATTATATATAGCACTGCAGGTGTACTTGGAGGCTCAGTTGGTGGAGCAGTGATTGGAGCCTCGCCTTTGGTGTTTCCCTCGAACACTCCCCACTGTATGATTATTTCCTCTTTGGCTTCATCAAGTATCTTCGAAACATCGGGGAGGTGGCTTTGAACAACTCCCACGCCTCTGACAACACACCACGCCGTAAACCC
>CAZZJX010000044.1:4281-7826 GCA_964654845.1 uncultured Dehalococcoidales bacterium | reverse complement strand
GAACCACCTGGGTCAGTATAGGTGATAGCATTAGACATTAAGTGAGTCAATACATGCTGCAACCGACTGCCTGCAGCATACAACCGAGGTAGCCTTTTTGGAGTATCGACTTCAAGGTTGACTCCTTTTCTTTCTGCCAAAATGCGCCCCGTCTCCACAGAACCGTCCACGATTGCTTTCGTACTCACTTCCTGCATCTCTGTTATGACCTGCCCAGCCTCGACCTTTGAGATATCCAGAAGGTCGTTGATTAGTTGCAGCAGCTCGGTAATTCTCGTGCTACATCTTTCTAATATGTTTCTTTGCTTCTCATCCATCTCGCCGACAAAGCCACCAAGCATCACTCCGAAATAGGTCTGAACCGATGACAGGGGAGCCTTTAGGTCGTGAGCAGTCATGGATAGGAAATGAAAAAGGTTCCCCTTCTCATTTTCTAGCTTGGAGAGGTCAATAGTGCATTGCTGCAAGCTCTTGCTAATCGCATCATGTAGCCAAGCTTTTTGTAAGGCTAAAGCACCTAAACTAGCCACGCTCTCTACGAAACCGATCTCTGCCTTAGAAAATTGCCGCGGCTCAGACGTATAGATCCTCATCATACCGATTACATCATTATCAAGTATAACGGGAACCGCCAGGATAGAAGCTATTCCCTCTTTCTTTTTTTGCCACCGATACTGAACATTCTCGTCTTCAGCAGCATTCAGAATCTGTACTGGCTTGCCCTCCAGGACCTGGGAGAGGCTTCTATCGGCCAATAAGGAACCTTTTTTCACATACCAATCGCTGAGCCCGTAGGTGGCGCTGTGCATTAGTTGCTGCTTATCTGGACTCAGAAGTAGCAATGAACAACCCTTAGCGTCAACAGCATGGGCAGTGCTTTCCACAATAGCGTTGAGCACCTCATTCATTGAAAAGGGGGAACTAATTCGCTGAGCCACCTCAAACATGACCTGCAAATATGGCAGGTGCCGCTTGCTTTGACTATTAACGGTGGCATTTATTGTTTGCAAATCAGTATCCTCTCCGCTTAGACCTTATATACATATTGGAGCATTTGCTCCAATATGCTCTGTGTTCTTGTTGAGTTGTTTGACCTTAGCTTACATAGTGATTATGAGGCGTCAATAGGCGGCTTTAACCGGCTCTCCTCGGTTTGCCGACCTGATAGCGGCCAGAAGCTGAGAACTAGCGCTTTTCTTGGCAATAAAGCCAAACGCTCCCGCTTGCTCGCTGGCTAGCATATTCTCTTCATCGTCGTATTGGCTCAACATTAAGACCTTGACTTGTTCACATTCCTTGGATATGGCTTTGGTCGCTTCCAGACCGTTCATAACTGGCATAACGATGTCCATCAACACTACATCAGGTATAAGCTGGCGTGTTTTATCTGCAGCTTCTTTCCCATCTACCGCCTCTCCTACCACTTGCATATCTTTTTGCAGGCTCAAAAGGGCGCGGATTCCCTCTCTGACTACAGCATGGTCATCTGCTACCAGTACTTTAATTCTTCTGATTACCTTGTCCAGCAGCTTCTCAATTAGAGGCACCAACGCGGCTGGTTCTATAGGCTTGCAGAAGAAGTCTTCAGCCTCGAGCTGCAGCCCCTCGTGCTTGGCCCATCCCTTTATCAGTTGCTTTTCCACTGGGGCATCGAGCACAATCATGGACAAGTCAGTATAATTGGGGCTCTGCTTGAGCCACTGGTGCAAAAGGAAGGCATCCCCCCGTGGCAGCATTGTGCCCAGGATGACCAGTTCGGGCCTTGCAGACCGCACTGCTTCCTCTGCTTGCAGCCTATTGCTGGTAATAACTACTTGATAAGCCTTCGCTTCCAATGTGACCTGCAAACTTGCAGTGAACTCAGGTTCATCATCTACGATCAGGATTCTCCCTCTCTTTTCCATATCCACCTCCTTGTTGACTGCTAAGATTCGATTCTGCATATCAGCCAACTATATCCTATACACAGGATAGGATAATATCTGCTGAGTAGAATAGAGGTGTTCACCCTAAAACATGGGGGGATAATACCTTGCTTCTCCCGGATAGGTTACCTGATTTGTGGGGGTTGAAGCTCTTGCCAGGGAAAGCGGCTCTAGGTGGTTATTTGCACTGCGGGGGTAAATGGGGCAATAGTCTCAGACGCTGATAATGCCCTTGCGCAGGGCATATTTGACCAGGTCGACACGGCTATGGAGATCAAGCTTAGCCATAAGCCTGGTCTTATGTCCCTCAACAGTCTTGGGGCTGATTACTAGCATATTCGCAATTTCTTGAGTGGTGTGGTCCTCTGCCAACAGCTTGAACACATCTTTTTCACGGTCGGTTAACTCGTCGTAGGAGTCATGACTCTTCCTTGCGCTGGCTGCCTGTTGATAGTCTACCACCAGGTGCTTGGCTACAGATGGGGACAAGAAGGAATCTCCGCGGTATACGGAGCGAATACCGGCAGCAAGTTCTGAGGATGCGGCCACTTTGCTGATAAAACCACTGGCTCCAGCTTCGATAACCGGGAAAACATACTCCTTATCATCATACTGAGTGAGTGCCAGCACCTTTGTACCAGGAGCCTCCTTGCATATTCGGCGCGTTGCTTCCAGTCCACCCATGATAGGCATAGCTATGTCCATAAGCACTACATCGGGATTCAGTTTCCTGGCTATCTCCAATGCTTCCATTCCATTGGCGGCCTCGCCTACTACTTCTATATCTGGTGTTAGCCCTAGCAAGGCGCAAACACCATCCCTCACAATGGCATGGTCATCAACCACTAGCACTCTTATCTTCTGCATCCGTTGCATTCCAAATTAGGGGGATCCTGGCGGTAGCCGTAGTCCCCTGCCCAGGCTGAGATTGGACTGAGCAGTTGCCACCAAGTAGGCGTACCCTTTCCTTAATACCGAATAGGCCAGCACCGCGTCCGCTCTCTTCTATCCCAGTGAGCTGCGAGACGTCAAAGCCCTTGCCATCATCACTGATAGAAAAGACGAGATCGGTACCCTCGCGCTTTAAGGATATGGTGACGTTTTTTGCCTCAGAGTGTTGCATAATATTGCCTATGGCTCCCTGAGCCCAGCGGAAGAGCCCCACCTCCACCTCGGGTGGAAGAGCCTGGCCGCCCTCCTCGAATTCGAATGATATATTGATAACTAAGGGAGTAAGGTTAGTTTCCGCATAGTGGCGAATGGCAGGGATAAGGCCGAGTGTGTCCAGGAGGGTAGGACGCAGGTCAGCAATTAGTCGGCCGACCTCATTACCTATCTGGGTTGCCAACGAATGTGTTTTCTTCATCCTAGTTTTGAACTCAGCGTCCTGAACTCCAATCATGTCAGCCATTTCTATTAGCGCCTGCAAGTTGAGGGCTAATCCGGAGAGTGACTGGCTGGTGTCGTCATGCAGTTCTCTGGCGATTCTCCTGCGCTCCTCCTCTTGAGCTAATAGGACTTGCTGCGCCAACTGGCGATACCTTTCCCTACTACTTCTCAGTTGTTCGTATAGCTTTGCCTCCTCGACGGCGACACCCACTTGATCGCCGATCGAATGCA
>CAZZJX010000044.1:0-4271 GCA_964654845.1 uncultured Dehalococcoidales bacterium | reverse complement strand
ATATCATACTTGGTGAAGCGATGCGGCGCGTGGCTGGCAACGTTTATGACACCCAAGACCGCCTCTTTTGCTCGGAGGGGAACACTGAGCCATGCCTTTAAACCCTCCCGGCGCACCCAATCGGGGCGGGCGGTACGTGGGTCTGCGGAGATATCCTCCAACATAATTGACCTGCCGCTTTGAGCTACTTTGCCGGCGATCCCCTCACCAACTTTGAGATGCATCTCCTTCGCATATTCAACGGACAGCCCGCGATAAACGCGATAGGACAGTGTTTGGGTTTGTTCATCCAGGAGCAGGATGCCTCCGATGGTTCCATTCATGGTACTCAGCACGTTATCCAGGGCGACTTCCAGGATAGCATCCAGGTCTCTGAGGCTACTGATTGCCGCCGAGACACGGCTCAAAGCTACGAGGTCATCAGCGGTACTCTTAGCCTCGCTCTCTGCCTCAGCAGATGGAATGGCTGTCTCTTTCTCCGCTTCCATTTTTGCCCTTCAACGACTGAAATAGTATCGCAATGTCCAGAGAACGTTGCTAGAAGCAAGGATATATGAAGCCCTATACTCTGTCAATCTCATTGCACTGTGGGGCCTGCCTCGAACGAAGTTGCCCCTACTTTTCGTTTCTCCTGTTATTCTGGATGAAATCCGGGCTTGACTGCTACAATGGCAGATGCTAGCATCTGCCATTGCATGGTAGGCGAATTCTGCGTTTGGCGACATGGTTGTTAAGTGATATCGTGGACTTGGGGCGCCTGCCTGCCCAAGAAAGGAGGTCAATTAATGGCTTTTGAACTTACCAGCACTGCATTTGCCGCAGGGGAGAAGATCCCCCGCAAGTACACCTGTGACGGCGATGACATCTCACCGCCGCTGCAGTGGAGCGATGCACCCCAGAATACCCAGAGTTTCGCCCTCATCTCTGATGACCCCGACGCACCTGTAGGCACGTGGGTGCACTGGGTGCTTTATAGCGTGCCAGGCACGTCTACATCCTTGCCAGAGGCTGTGCCTAAGCAGGATGAGCTGCCCGACGGTAGCCGTCATGGTCGAAGCAGTTGGGGGCGTTCAGCCTATGGTGGCCCCTGTCCACCCGGCGGTACTCACCGCTACTTCTTCAAGCTCTATGCTCTGGATACGATGCTCGACCTGGCTCCAGGGGCGGGCGCGCAGCAGTTGGTCCAAGCGATGCAGGGCCACATCCTGGCCCAAACAGAACTTATGGGGTTGTACAGCAGGTAATAGCCGCCTGTGTCTAAACAGTGTGGCTGCGCCCGGAGGTGGGTGGGCAACCATTGGTTGATGTGGGGTAGATGAGAAACACTTTGTCACTGCTGCTTGAGCTTTTTCAATGCAGCACGAGTCACATCGGGATGGTCGGTCAGCACAGCGTCAACGCCGATCTCAAGATACCATGGCAGCCGATCTTCCGGTGTTGGGTCCAGCGGACAGACCCATAGGTTGTGCTGGCGGGCGATTTTCATGTAATCGGGATTGCTCTTCATTGCTTGGTATATGGTGCCAACGCCATTGCCAGCGAAGGTAGGGTTGGGGCTGTACATGCTGACTTCGCCGATCCAGACGGATGGCTCGACCTGGCGGGCAGCCCACAACAGACCGGTATCGAACGATAACAACATCAACGTGCCCATTTCGATGCGGGGGCGTATCATATCGATCAATTGAGCAGCGCGTTCTGGCTCACTGAAAGATGGATCCTTAAGCTCCAGGGCCAGGGCTACGTCGGCAGGAGTAAAGTCAAGCAGTTCTTGCAGAGTGGGGATTTGTTCGTCAGGATACTTGGCTTCGTCGAACTGGCCACAGTAGGAGCGCTTCACGCGTACGGTTTTGATTTCCTTTAGGTTCATTTCGGTAATGGCACCGCTACTGTCAGTAACGCGGTCTAACGTGTCATCATGATGGCAAACAATGACGCCATCCTTGCTGAACCACAGGTCAGTCTCAAGAATGTCAGCTCCGCTGTCTATCGCCAGTTGGAATGATGCGAAGGTGTTTTCTGGCGCATGGACTGGATCGCCGCGATGAGCCATCAGCAGAGGACGAGGGCGATCGTGTAGCTTGTTCATGATACTCCTTTACATAATCAAAGTCTATAAATTGGGTTATCCCAAAGTGAGCATGGAGTCCGAACCACACTATAAGAGTTCGTCTTTACTATTGCAAGCCTCCTTCTCCTCAAGCCACTTCTCGGTCCCGATTTCCTTTCTTCTCATAAGGTCACTCTGTCGCTGGAGCAAGGATTTATTAGCCTCTTCTTCGCTCAGGGAGGGGTCGCGTAGTGATGTAAATGTTTCGCAGGGGAATTCAGCGCACAGTCCGCAGTGTTCTAGCTGCTTCTTGTTAAAGCAGCAATCGTATAGTGGACAGATCTCGACATGTATTTGAGTTGTCCAGAAGGGCTTACCTTCCACATTGCCACATCCACGGCATTGAATGTCGAGGTATTCGCAGGCTCCACAGTATATTCCACACACTGGCGCCAAATTCTTATCTGGCATATTCTTCGTGCTCCTCTTTGTTTTGTTCTTGATTTTGTCGATACTTTGCTCTACGGGGTGGTTGTCGAAAATGGCTTACCATCGTGGTGGCACAAAAGCTGTACCACATGGCGACCGGAAGAGAGGCAGGGAGGGACGCCGCCGCCAGGCATCACCCACTGGCCGGCCATGTAGAAGTTGTCCAAGCCAGGCGGTGTCCTGGCTACTGCGGTGCTTAGCACTTCTGGGGTTGGCAACCAGCCCATGTAGGCCCCATTGTGGTTCAAGGTGTAGCGCCAGGTGGTGTAAGGCGTGGCCACGTCGACCACCTCCACCTGTGACGAGATACCCGTATAGTACACCTCTAGCAGCTTCAGCACCTGCTCGGCAACCCGTTCCTTCTCGGCTTCGTAGCGTGGCCGGTCCTTCTGCAAATCGTTCCACCAGTCCCACTCCGTATCAAAAGAGGCCTGGATCACCGTCTTTCCTTCTGGGGCAAACCTAGAGCTGTAATTGAATATGCGGATTATGATTGTATCGATGTGTTGGTTACCCGCTCTGAAGGGGTGCCGAAGATTGATGACGGTCAGCCATGGTTCACCGGTGAATTCACGGTTGACTCCGAAGCTGACCATCATCGTGGGGCGTGTCAGCATCCAATTCGTGTACCGGTCCTCAATCTCGTCGTCTACGTAGCGCCCGCCCAGCATCTTGAAGATGGTGCTGTATCCATCGGCTGCGGAGACGACGAAGTCGGCGTGGTGCTTACTGCCGCTGGCAAGGTGTACGCCTACCGCCCGGTCGTTTTTCACCAGAATCTTGTCGACGGTGGCATTGTAGGTGACCCGTCCACCCAAGTTTTTATAGCGTTTCTCAATGGCCTGGACAAGGCCAAGGCATCCCCCTTCCAACAACCCCAACTGCCCGTCGGCGAGCAGTCCCAGAAGCATGAATAGAAACCACACCGGTACCTCCGGCAGGAACAGGTTCTCGATCAATCGACGCAGCCACGGGTCATGAATGGCCTGTACGTAGTCGGCTACGGACTGGCCGTACATAGTGCTCATGTATTTGAACACACGACGCATGTTCCAGATTTGTTTGAGTCGCTCCATGCGGCCCACCATCTCGGGCGGCTTACTCATCCCTATCTCACTCATATCGAGGCCCTGGGTGGCGCGAGCGCCAGCGATCAATTCGTTAATCACCCGGGCGTCGTCTGGCGAGAAAGCCTTCAAATCATCGGCCAGGCGGTCTAGATCCTGCGTAACATCCACGGTGCGCCCGCTGGCTTCGTCGCTGAAACGGGCATAGGTAGTCATGTCGACGAAGCTGTTAGCCTCAGTGATGCTCAGCTCACGGTACAGCTCGTGGAGCGCTGCGCCCGGTTTGTGGCCCATGATGAAGTGGATGCCGCGGTCAATGGCATAGCCCTTGCGTTTCCAGGTTGCTGCCACGCCACCCGGCACTGCGTGATGCTCGAAGATATGGCTGCGGTAGCCGTTCATCTGGGCGTAGCAGCCAGTGGATAGGCCGGCCAGACCGGCCCCGATGATGATTATGGATTTGTTACTCACTCTGCTTCTTTCTCCATTTTCTCTGGTGGCCAGAATCACCCTAGAGGTTCTTGATCAGCACTGGCTCGACTGGGTCGGCAAGCTCGAAGCCGAATATATTTGAATAGAAGTACAATTCTGCATCGAGCGCACGCTTGATGTTCTCAGCGCGGCGGAAGCCATGCTGCTCGCCCTCGAACGGGACGTAGGCGACA
>CAZZJX010000043.1:0-7938 GCA_964654845.1 uncultured Dehalococcoidales bacterium | reverse complement strand
TCTTCGTGTCCTCGGGCATGATGAGTTCCCAGCGTCACGAGGAGTGGACGTCCGGGTTCTATGCCGCCGATGCTGGCATTGAGGATGCATCACACAAAATATTGTCCGATTATGCGGGTTTACCCGCCTACGGTTCGCTTCTGGAATACACCATTACAGATATAAACGGCTACGATGTGACTATTATCATGAATGCGGTGTGGATTATAGAAGGCTTAGAGACTACTCAACACGGGACAATGCCGCATAGCGAACTGGTAGTTGTGGGACACGTAACTGAGCTGGAAGGAGATACCGGCACCTTCTGGATCGAGATGACCTATGATGACTCACTGCCAGGGTTATTGAAGTTGGACAAGGTAGGAGCATGGCTTCCCGACAGCGTTGACTACGTCGCTGACTCGAGTGGCGGCATTACTGCTCATCCCGACGTTCCTGAAAATCCAACCCAAAGCGAGTTCCGCGGCGGCACCGCCTTGGAATGGGAATTTACCGCTCCACAGGGTGTCTTGTTTGAGGAATTGCCCCCACCTGGAGGAGGGGGAGGAGCCACCGAGTTTCCTATAAAGAGGGTTCTATACTTCGAGTTCACACCTGCGGAGGAGCCAAATGGGGAATTCAGTTGGATAAGGACCACACGGCACGACGTTTACTTGGCCTGGGACATAGCTAGTGGGCTTTATAAAATCACCTCCACAGCGACAAACCCAGAAACGGGCGATGACATTACCATCGAGGCCTATGTAGGCGGATCTGAGCTATATGAATCGATGGGCGAAGCCTACGGAGACTACCGGGCGATAGGGAACAGCCTGATGAAGGACACTGACTACGATATACAGCGGGACGAGCTCCTTTATAGAAATGCCGATGTAAAAGCCACAATCACCGACATTCCCGAAGGTGCCGCCGTGGAGCTAGCCTATCTCTACTGGTCAGCGTGGAGAAGATACCCAGTTGACATTACGGACTACAGCGAAGCGCAACTCGCTAACCTTGCCGATGAGATCGATGAGGCCCTATTTGGGACAAAGCAGCCTGACGAAACTTGGGTAAACCAGTGGGTAACCTCCGGCAGGACGCAGATACTGTCCAACGATCACGGCTGGTCATTCTCCTGCCGCGCCGATATTACCGATCTGGTCACTGGTCTTGATGATCCCAACGCCAAGTATAAGGTGAAAAGAATAGCGGGAGTAGATGATAGAAATGGCAAATGGTATGGGGATTATGAGGGCTACTATTGGTCTACCGACGATGAGTGGTCGTACGCCGGCTGGTCTGTGGTCATCGTGTACTCTCATCCTGACGAGGATGCCCACCAGCTCTACCTTTACGATGATTTCCTCTATATGGACATGTACGATACCATCGCATTGCAAGACATCGAAGGCTTCATTGTTCCCGAGCTAGAGCCCGGTGACGAAGGGGCCCGCCTGACCATGTTCGTGGGAGAGGGCGACGACGCATACAACGACGACTACCTGCAATTCGAGGGTCATTACCTACCCCACGATGATGACCCGTACGATGGAGTGAACCCGCAGAACGACGTATGGAACGGCATGTCCAGCGGTTTAGCCGGTGAGTTCATTGACGGCGTGGATATTGACACCTTCGATGCTACGCCCTATATAACCCAAGGACAGACAGAAGCCCAAGTGATGCTGGGCACCTGGGTAGACTCATGGAACCTGGTCTATAGCATACTCTCATTCCGTACCGAACCAGGAACCAACCCGACAACACTGCCGGTAAATATCCTCACCTATATATATCAATGATAAAGGATCAGAACGATACAAGGGCATTGCTATCAATTAATATAAGGAATAACTTATAATATCATTTGGGTATCAAAGTATTGACATCATAATAATGTTATGCTATAATCGGTAGGAAATAATAACTTATGACTATATTGGTTAAAAGGATGTGCCAATGGCTGACAATTCACAGCCTATGCGCCGTAGAAAGTTTCAAATTGAGCTAAACCTGCTCGATTCAAAGGGCGGACGAGGCACTACCAGGCGAGGCCTAAATATGGCCGTGTCCATATCGACGATGGGCGTCGTATTGGTAACACTGATCATGGTTCTTGCCTATTCCTTGTTTCCCTTCACCATCTTCTCAGTGACGGCCAATCCCCCCAACCTGTACGGCTACATGTCCGGCCATAGGGAGAATAGCGCAGAACTGGAGAAAGACCTGTCGCGCAGTGAGGCCATACTATCAGACCTACGGGGCAATTTCATACCACACGCTAAGGCGATGATATCGGAGATCGGCGAGCTAAAAATCAAGCTCGAAGATTTTGATGAAGCTCATGACATACTTTTTACCTACGCTCTCTGGTCCGAAATAATAGAGGAGATCGATGCTGTCTCCCCCAACGAGGTTAACCTCACATACATTGCACAAGATGACTTCCAGGTTGTCATTGAAGGAATCACCGATGACGTTAGCCATATCACGGAATACGCCCATAGCTTGATTGACAGCGACCTGTTCCGCGATGACCCCCCCTATAACCTTAATGTCGAATGGAGCTACCAGCTTACCGAAAAAGGAAAGGCAGAGATGATTCAGACCCCGCAGATGTATGATAATTGGCTTGGCGAGGCTATGTTGGTTACATCGGTAGCACTTACACCCGGAGTGGACTACTGGGCTGTCATCGTTGGTGTAGCGGATTACCCAGGTATTGGAAACGATCTGGAGTATACCGATGATGATGCCAACGACGTGCGCGATGCCCTGCTGGCGAGTGATAACTGGGAGGCAAGCCATATCGCAATGCTCATCGACGAGGCTGCCACCAAGTCCAATATTCAGGATACCATCGCCGACATAGGGGATAAAACTGACGCTGATGACGTGGTCTTTTTCTTTTTCTCGGGGCATGGAACCAGAGTCGCCGATATGATTCCCTTTGATGAAGCCGATGGCCGGGATGAGGCCCTGTGTCAGTACGACTTCGAGACGGAGGGAGAGCTAACCGACGATGAGCTGGGCGAATGGTTGGCCGACCTGCCGGCTAACCCTGTGCTGGTGGCGATAGACACCTGCCATAGCGGAGGGATGATCAAAACAGGTGAGATACAGGATAAGGGCTTGCCTAAGGCAGGTGTGCCGCAAAGGGGCGACGGCTTCGCCAAGGATCTTGATGACGTTATTGACGGGGTGGTCCTCACCGCGTGCGATGATGATGAGCCCTCTTATGAAAACCCGTTGCTTCAAAATGGGGTGTTCACCTACTACTTCGTTGAAGGCCTGCATGGACCTGCCGATGCAAACAGCGATGATGAAATCTCTATGGAGGAGGCTTTCAACTACCTCTACTGGCGAGTCACCGGTTACACCCCTCCATACTCCTTTATAATCACCGTGACGCTGGCGCCAAAGGAGAGTGTGGAATGAAGAAGCCATCCCAGTCACAGTTCCTCCTCCTGTTGATAGTGGATGCCCTTATTGTAGTTGGTATCTATTTCGTCGTGGTGACAGTGAAGCAGGCCAGTGCAGCATCGAATCTGGAAACGCAAATCGCTGACGTGGAAGGCCAAATAGCATCTATTAACAGTCAGTACGATATCGATGCCCTGGAAGGCGAGATTGACGACCTCTATGATGAGTTGGAGGATTCTCAGTTCCCTACTGAGGATGGAGTTGGTACAATTGCCGTTCTTGATGTCGTTAGCGATGCAAAGGATACTGCCGGCGTCCGGATAATATACGGCAATATGCCAGACACGGTACGTACCGTGTATCTGAATGGCAATGAAAACGATAATGGGACGGAATATACGGCCTTCATCTATAAGCTGGAGGCTACCGCTAACGAGCTATCGGGGTTGTACAACTTTCTTGACGAGATCGAAAGCAACGCCTCATACCAATCACTGGTCATCAATGCAGTCGAGCTTGAGTATATCCCCGCCACCATAGAAGAACCCGCATACTGGGACATGGCTTTTGAGATAGTCGTGTATTCCCAGACATAGTTGTACGAGAGGGAACAGAGTTGTTTGAAAAGCGTGTCATCTCCTTAAGTATTGAGGGCACCACCGTGAGGGTGCTCAGCTCCAGTGGGGATTCCGTGGAGAGATGGGACAGCATTCCCCTCCCCCCTGAGTCCATCAAACATGGCTATATTGTCAATCCGGCGAAGTTGGGGGAACTGCTCAAGGGTGCTTTGGAAAAGCGAAAGCTCTCCAAGGGCAAGGTGGTTTGTGCTCACTCAGCAATGGGTGTCATATCGAGAGTTCTAAACCTGCCGAAGATGGATACACGGCAAATGGAGACCATCATTGACCGCGAAGCGAGGAGGCTCACGGATGATTCCGCAGGAAGAAATTATATTCACTGGCAAGCCCTGTCATCCTCAAACGGCCGACAGCAGGTCTATCTTCTCATTGTTCCCCAGAGGCCACTTCATGCTCTGGTCAAAACAATTAAAGCAGCAGGGCTTAAAGCTAGCATAATCGACCTCAAAGCCATGGCGCTGATGAAAGCGGTGAACCGAAGAGACGCAATCATCGCCAACGGGGAGGGCAATAGTATTGATACGACCATTGTTTATCACGACGTTCCAATGGTGCTCCGAAGCGTGTTTCTTGGCGATAACATGCCTTCCTCCGACCAGGCTGCCGATCATATTGGCGATGAGGTGATGCAAACCATATCGGAATACGCCAACAACTACCGCGACAAACCGTTACCCCAGCAGGTACCAGTCTATCTCACCGGCGCTGTTTCTGCTAGCGTTGCCGCCGCACTGAATGTGACCACGCTCACCGGGCATCCCATAGGGAACCTTCAGCCACCTTTGCGCTATCCTGATGACCTGCCAGTCGCCGATTATGCGGTGAACGTAGGGCTCATTCTCAGGATGCTATGACGGCGATAGCTCTTCTCGCCCTGCTCGGGCTAGCTGTTGGCAGCTTCCTCAACGTATGCTGCGACCGCTTGCCGCAGAGGCAATCTATCATTAGACCACCCTCTCACTGCAGTTCCTGCGGGCAAAAGCTAAAAATCAGAGACCTGGTGCCCATCTTCAGCTACCTGTGGCTGCGCGGCCACTGCCGCTACTGCGGCGCCCGCATCACGCTCCGACTGCCCCTGGTGGAGGTGGGAACCGCGCTCCTCTTCGCCCTTCTCTGCTGGCACTACGGTCTGGGCCCACAGCTACCCATGGCGCTCATCTACGCCTGCATATTCCTGGTGGTTTTCGTTACCGACCTGGAGCATGGGCTGATTCTCGACATAGTAGTCTACCCGGGGATGGTGCTCGCATTCGTTTTCTCCTTCTTCTGGCCCGAGCTAGGATGGCCAAGCCTGGGAGTGCTGAGCGCTCTTCTGGGAGGAGCGATAGGTTTTAGTTTGATGCTCGTACCCTATCTCGTCTCAGGTGGTGGCATGGGTGGTGGCGACGTCAAGCTGGCCGGGCTCATTGGGCTGGCCACCGGCTTTCCCTATGTTCTTATCGCCCTCTTGCTGGCTATTATCAGCGCAGGTGTGTTGGCCATCGCCCTTATAGCATCGCGAAGAAGAACCAGGAAGCAGACTATCCCTTTCGGCCCCTTCCTTGCCGCGGCAGCAATGGTCACCCTGGTATGGGGGCAGCCGATAGCCGACTGGGTTATCGGTGTGTTCTAGTTTTTCGTACACACCCTATCCGTAATTCTGAGCCCCGTCCTCCATATGTCATTCTGACCCCTCATCCATTTGTCATTCTGAGCGAAGTGAAGAATCTTACGCCATGTCCCTATGAGCCTTAGCTCTGAGCAAAGCGAAGATGAAAGGGAAGAATCTCGGTGATGCCTCCCTTTTGTCATTCTGAGCCGAAGGCGATGAATCTCTGTGGGGGAGGGCGACAGATTCTTCCTCGCTGCGCTCCTCAGAATGACATCGGGGTGCTGAGCTCCATATTCTTTGATGAAAACGTATCCTATTCTGAATCTTCCCCTGCCATTCTACGGCGGACGGCGTACAGGGCAGCCTGCGTGCGGTCGGAAAGGTGCAGCTTTTGCAGGATGTTGGTCACATGGTTCTTAACCGTCTTTTCGCTTATATTAAGCGATGCAGCAATCTCCTTATTACTGTTGCCCCTGGCGATGAGGCGTAGCACCTCCTTCTCGCGCGTAGTCAAATCCTCTTCAGCGATAACCTCCTCCCCTTTGGAGAGCTGGTCCATCACCTTCTTCGCTATCTCAGGATCGAGGGAAGGCTCTCCACGATAGACCGCTCGAATCGCTTCTGCCAGGTCGGCTGGACTGGAGTCCTTCATAAGATAGCCTAGGGCGCCTGCTTTGATAGCAGAAAAAACCTTGTCATCGTCAGAAAAACTGGTGAGCACCAGAACGCGCGTACTCGGGCTGAGGGCAGTAATCCGACGAATCGCCGCTATGCCATCCACTTTAGGCATAACCAGGTCCATAAGCACCACATCCGGCAGAAGCTCATCAACCTTCTCCACTGCCTCCAATCCATCGGCAGCCTCTCCTACAATCTCTAAATCGTCCTGGAGCTGCAGAAAGCTGTGCAGCCCCTGCCTTACCACCGGATGGTCATCCACTATCAGTACGCTGATCTTGTCCATGTCTCTCCTTCAGAGGGATCTCCACCGTGATCTTGGTCCCCTTGCCTGGGACTGACTCTACCGCCAGTTGCCCGCCAAGCCCCTCAGCACGTTCACGAATATTTTGCAACCCCAGCCCCGCTCTGCTTTGGAACGTGTCAAAACCGATGCCATCGTCCTCTATTCTCAGGCGAACCTGCCCCGTATCAAAAATAAGTGACACTGAGGCTGAAGTTGCCTGCGAGTGTTTCGCTACGTTGTTCAACGCTTCCTGAGCAATGCGAAAGAGCTCCCGCTCCATCGCCATTCCTTTTCTCTTCTCCCCCTCAATCGCAAAGGTTGCTTCAATCCCTTCCCTCTCTGTGAAATCGCTGAGATAGGTTCGCAGTGCACCACCCAACCCCCCTTCCACAGCACCGGCGCTGCGCTCGCTGAGGAGCTGGCGCATCTGTTTTTGAGCCTCGCCGGCAGCAACCCGAACCGATTTAATGTGGGTACTGGCAAGTTGAGGATCGCTTTCCACAAGGGTGCCGGCTGCCTCCGAGTTGAGCACCACACTGAAAAGCAGTTGAGAGATTGAATCGTGAAGGTCCCTGGCAATGCGGGTCCGTTCCCCCTTGAGCCTGCTTTGGTATCCCCTTGCCTCCTTCTCCCTATCCTCCAGGTCATCAGCCATCAAATTGATGCCCGCCTCAATGAGAGCCAGTTCGTCGTCGTGTTTGGAGACCTGTATCCTCTTGGACAGATCCCCCATAGCCACGCCACGCAGTACCTCAAATACCTCGTTCAGCCACCGCTCCTTGATCCTGAGCCACCTCACCCCCAGAATCGTTCTCCACAGGTGGGATAGGATGACGCTCCACCTTTCATGCTTCGCAGCCTCAGTAAGCCAGTCCAGCGCCTCTGCCTGCGTGTCAAACAGCTTCGCCTGCCGGGCTCTGGCCTCAGCCACCATGAAAAGTCCCAGTGCCCGCATCGGCATCGATGAGGCAACGATGGCGATCTTGTCATGTATTGTAAGACACTTCACCGCACCCTTCCTCGCCTCGACTGAGAACTTGCTGGCTCTGGTGGTGTCAAAGAGAAGCTTCCTTCCTTCGGAGATGCTGGCAAGGCGCAGTACCTCATCCGCTGCCGCTCTTGAGGTGGCGCCATCCTGCTCGCCAACCAACACAACGCGAACTATCCCATCCTCGCCAAGGTAGACCTTATTCTCGTCCATGAAATTCCACACAGTACTAATTTCTGTCCAATTTATACGCTTTTTACAGAAGGATTTCAAGTAAGGGAGAGAGGCCATAATCCTTGGATTCTTCTTGAGGACTGAGGGAGTCCTCTCCCTCAGCTTTCGTGAAGGAATC
>CAZZJX010000042.1:0-7946 GCA_964654845.1 uncultured Dehalococcoidales bacterium | reverse complement strand
AATTGCATTACTGGGAAAGTACAGCGATCATGCTCATAGGTGGTGTACTTGGTGGGGTTGGGCTTCTTGGGGACGAGACCTAGGAACCTGAGGGTGACGGGGATTAATATCGTTGAGGCAGCGAAAGCGATAGCAGCTATGAGGAAGATTCCAATATAACCGAAATTCCCTAGCAAGCATCCCCTCCTTTTCCGCAATAATATAACATATGTTTTTTTGTAAATCAAGTGCATGCAAGCACTCAAAATGTAATGTCATGGTACACATTATACATTTGGGGATGTGGATGGAGCCTCAGTGACATAGGTTAAATGGGTGCTCAGCCTCTTTGTAGCCGACTCTTCACTGTGGACAGCTCCGATGCGACAACTCGCCCAGCAGAGACATATACGGGTGAGAATCTGTTAGACCGAGTGAGGACATTGCTCCATGTCAGATGCACCTTGAGCGGTGATTAAAAGGCAATGGTGGCTACCTCAGTTTCTCGCCACGCCAAATACTCCAATATCAAACACATGGAAAGCGCTCGTCTTATTCTACTTTAGCCTCCGCCCTCGGGGAAAAGATGGGCACTCTTTTTACCCGCGCCAGCCTTGCCAGCAAGTAGCCCAATCCATACAAGACGATGATCGGAGCAGCAACGAGGCTCTGATTGACGGGGTCGAAGGTGGGGGTAATGATAGCGCCAAGAATGAAAGCCAAAACAAAAGCGTACTTCCACTTCCTGGCGATCCATTGAGGTGAAACCACGCCGATCTTGCTCAGAAAGAACATCACCAGCGGGATCTCGAACACCACCCCGAGCCAGAAGAGAAGTCTGGTGACGACGGAGACATAATCACCGACTGTCCACCATGGCAGTATATCGCCGCCGACAAAGCCGGGAAACTGATAGTACAGGAACCTGAGCGCTGGGGGCAATAGTATAAAGTAGCAAAAGACGACCCCACTTGCAAAAAGAACGATGACCGCAGGCAATAGCGTATAGAGATATCCTTTCTCTCTACGAGTAAGCGCTGGTCTGATGAACATTACAAACTGATATGTAAGGAAAGGCATTGACAGGGCGAGGCCGCCGTAGAGACAGACCCTCATATAACTCCCCAGCAACCCGGTTACAGTGGTGTAGTACAGGTCAATGCCGGAGACTGGGTTTGTTAAGAAATCGAAAATATAGCGTGCGAAGGGGAAACAAATGCCGATACATACGGCGACAACAATCAAAGTCGTAATCAGGCGTCCCCGCAACTCTTGCAGGTGACCTAAGACGGTAAGCTTCTTCTCCTCTCCCATCGGCTATACGACACCCCCAACCAGCAGCCGTGCTATGCCTGGCGGTTCAGCTCCCTGCCCTCCTCCTCGGGACTCTCATCTTCATTGTGAGGAGTGCTCTCTGTCTCCTTCGTTAGCGACGTTTTGAGGTCAGAAGCCGCCTTCTTCAGGGAATCCAGCGGGTTATCATCTTTGTTGTAAGGAGTACCCTCCACTTCCTTAGCCAGTGTGGATGTCAGGTCAAAGGAGGCTCTCCTCAGGCGACGATAGAATGTTCCCATTCTTGCCGCAATTTCGGGCAGCCTTCTCGGCCCCAATAGCGCCAAGATGACAACAAGTATTAAAAGGACTTCCCAGAAACCTATACCTAAGAACCCATCCATCACCACCCCCTCAGCCAATTCTTATGGGGACAGAACGCCGTCTCCTCTCAATTGCAAACAAAGGATAAGGGGACAAGCAAGGGGCTAGTTTTTCTGTTCGTCGGCTTTATCTTTCTCGCCGGCTGTATCTTTTTCTTTCTTGGACAAGTCTGTGTCCACATCCTCACCCGCCGCTGCCTTGCGGAAGCTGCGGACACCCTTGCCGAGAGCGCCCAGTGCATTGGGCAGCCTCCCCACACCAAAGATGATCAAGACAACTGCCACTATGGCAACGATTTCCCATGGTCCCAAGTGTGGCATACTCCCCTCCTCCAGACCCTCTAGAGGGCCTCTTCGCTATTACTCGTTGTGGTCAATTCTCCAGCCTTGTACCCCAACTCGCAAGCTTGTCTATCCAGGTCTAGTGTACTTATCCATTCCAAAGGAATCAATACCTCGGATTGTGAATGGCGCAAATCAATGCCCTTGATGTAGCCCTTGCATTCTTCACAGACATAGAGGCGATACAGACCCTGAGCATCGGGGAAATAGCCCAGACTCCCCTGCTTTTTGGTCCCGCAGAAGGGACACTGCAATCGCTGAAAGCGCCACTCGGCATCGCAGCGGGCACAAACCAGCCATCTAGCACCCCCCTCTCCCCTTATAACGGCTAGATTTGGCGCGCTGCCGCATATGGGGCAATACCCCCGCCGCCAAAGGCTCTGGTCAACATAAGGCATCAATGCCTCTGCCTGCGCGGCCAAGAAAGGCTTCAAAGCGGTGTGGAGGGCAACAAGCAGAGGTTCCTCCTCATCCCCGTCTGACATCGGTTCCCCTTCGTACCACGCTCTGGCCATCTCCTGCAAAGGCATGGTGCCTGGCGAGGGCCCCGAGGAGAAATACTCGGCAATAACTGAGAGAGCCTCAGCAAATAGGCTATCTACCTTTCCCCAGTCAAGCTGCAGTTCATCGAAGGCCAGCACGGGCGTGCCGCGACGCAACCGCTCTGATATCGCCTCTGCAGGTAAGTGAGGTCTATCGAAGGATATAGTTGATTTAGCCTCTGCCTGAATACGCATCAGCCGGGCATACAGTTCAATCGGCCCAGGTAGAGAGTCCTTGTGCCATTGGTCCAACGTCTCAAGCACTCGCTTGTCGGTCTCCCTACCCATCACCAGCCAACCCACATATCAATATGTTTAGGAACCCTCCCCCTTCTTCACCTCATCATACCACTTTTTGTGGTGTGATTTAGCATATTTGGCAGAGATCTCCCCCCCCCACATTGACCAGAATATCCCTCGCATCCTGGGGTGGAAAACGGAAAGATAGACATGAACCAACGCAAAAGTCAACAAGGCAATAAAGCCAACGTCATGGAAAAAGGCACTCCACATGAAAGCGCTGCCGGAGATGATGTCTTTGAAGAACCACATCAACGCCCCGGTAAGAATCATTAACGACCCTGCGCCAAGGACAGTCAACCACCAGAGCTTCTGCCCAGTATTCATGTGTCCCTGGGGCGGCATCGTATCCTCACCACCCAGCATATAGTAGGAAGGTGCTGCCTGCATCCATCCTATGTCATCTCGCCCCCATTTGAAAGCCTCCCTCACCCCGCTCAGGGCGCTTCTTGGACTCGTTACAAAATATAGGGCAACCCAGCCAACCATGACCACTGCAGCAATTCGGTGAAAGAGACCACTCCACCCACCAACAGCACCACCGCCAAACTGCGGCACAAAAAAGATAAGCCCCGTGATGAAAAGTACTATCCAGGCAACTGCGTTTACCCAGTGAAGGATACGAACCGGCCTGGAGTACCGCTCGACCACGTCCTCCCCAGGAACTGGTGGAGCCCCAAAGATATAGTGGAGAATGGGAGTCGACTTCGGCTTACGTTCGACCGTTTCCATATCACTCCTCCTCACTGTTGATTTTGATTTTTCTGCGGGCAATAACGTAGTTCAGCCCCAGCCCTAGTGCGGCGAGGCCAGCTAGACCCCAACCTATGGGTTGGAGAACATCCTGCCACACAGTGGCAGCTACGGGTATTTGCGGATTCACCGGGAGACCGTAAACATCTGGCGTGTCATCGAGCACATAAATTACGTGCAATCCATTCAACTCTTTCTCACCATACAGGTAAGCATTGGGGTAAGTTGACTTGAGACTCGCTACCCTCGCCTGCCCCTCCACCAACAGGTCGCTTCGGTCACCGTATGTCAGAGCTCCCGTCGGACAGGTTTTGACGCAAGCTGGCTCTTCCCCATTAGTGATACGGTCCTCACAAAAAATACACTTGCTCATGGTGCGTACACCGTGCACAGCTCCACCCCCTCCACCACCACTGCGGGGCACGTCGAAAGGGCACGCTTCCACGCAATAGCCGCAACCGCTACACAACTCTCTCTTGTAGGCGACAAAACCCAGCTCGTGGTGATAGAGAGCTTTGGTAGGACAGACTTCAACGCAAGCCGCATCGGTGCAGTGCATGCAAGCACGCCTGGCGAAGAGCCAGCGAAGATTCTCAGGGGTATCGCCTATCTCGGTGAACCTCATTTTCAACCAGGTGTTCGCCGATAGGTCGGGGGGGTTCTCATAAGTCCCCCGGTTGGTGGTCAGTTCCCCTGGGAGATCGTTCCACTGCTTGCAGGCAACCTGACAACCGCGGCAGGCCGTGCATTTGGTTGCATCGTATAGAATTGCTTTCTCAGCCATCTCACTCCTTCCAGTTCAGCTACGCTTTCCCTATATTGCAAAGGAACGTCTTGTACTCCGGTATCGTGGTGTTGGCATCCCCCACATGCGGCGTAAGAATGTTACCGCTGCTGTGGAACGCGCTGGACCTTCCCACGAAACCATAATGCCACGGAACGCCTATGTGGTCAACCTTCTGTCCCCCGATTGTCATCCTGTGGAACCGCGGTGTCACGATCGCCACCGCCAACACGTAACCCCTCGCTGTGGACACCTTCACCTTGTCGCCACTCTTAATCCGCTTCTCAGCCGCGAGCTCCGGTCCCAGCTCGGCGAATACCTCAGGCTGGAGCTCATTGAGCCAGGGATGATTGCGGGTCATCTGCCCCGCCTGCCACATCTCGGTCAGCCTGTATGTCATGCCCACATAGGGGAACTCGTCAGGCCCACCCTTCTTGTTCCAGCCTCCCAGGTCGCCCACGTAGCAGCAAGGGTTATTGAACCCTGGGGTGCCCTTTCCGGTGAGGTCGCCATTGGTCACACCCGTCACTAGATTGGTGTGGAGTGGACTTTCCCACGGCTCATATGCCACAGGGAAGGGTCCCTCAGCTCTTCCCGGCCCCCAGATATGCGCCACACCTTCGGTTTGCATGATGAAGGGGAGGTACTTGGCACCTGGGGCGGCCTCGTTAATCGCCGGCCATCCCCCGTCAGGTATGTCACCCAGCCATGACCCGTTGGAGCGCTGAATAACGGGGTGTTCACTGTCCCACGGTTGGCCATCGAAGTCCACCGAAGCCCTGTTGTATATGATGCGCCGGTTTATCGGCCAGCACCAGGACCAGTTGGAGTACAGACCGATCTGATTCAGACTGGCATCCACCGGGTCGCGGTCCTTGGCCCTGTTTCTGCCATCCTCGGTGAACATGCCGGAGTACAGCCAGTTGCCCGAGCAGGTAGAGCCATCAATCTTAAGAGATACGAAGTTCTTCACCGGGGACTTATCGGCAACGTTGTAGCCGTGTATCTCCATCGCAACTTCATTGGGATCAGCCTCGTCAGCATACTCGCCGGTCGTACGGTAATCCCAGAATAGTTTGTTTATTGGGTCCGCTTTGGGACCGGTTTCCCCAGCGTATTTCTCTTTGAGCTTGAGCACGAGCACGTCGATTATTGCCAGGTCAGACTTGGCCTCTCCTACGGGCTTGACAGCCTTGTATCGCCACTGCGCCCAGCGACCGCTATTGGAGATGCTGCCCTGCTTCTCGTAGGAACAAGCCGCGGGGAGGAGAAAGACCTCGGTCTTTATCTTGCTGGAATCGACCGTCCTGGTGGGATCGGTGGACTCCGGATCAGGCCGCTTCCAGAAGGCCGCCGTCTCCGTCTCAAACAGGTCGGTGACCAGCAGCCAATCAAGATTGTCCATGGCGTGGCGTTCGCCCTGAGAGTCGGGGCCGCCTACCGCCGGGTTCTGCCCCCAGACCATCATGCCCTTGATAACACCCTGCGCCATGGACTCGAAGGTACCTATGTGGGTGTAATCGTGGCCCGAGGTTACCTTGGGCAGGTAGTCGAAGGCGAAATCGTTTCCCGCGGTGGCATTTTCCATCCACCACGCCTTGAGGAGGCTGACCATGTACTTCTTGTAATTCTGCGCCTCGTCGCTCAACCACCACCAACTGGCGCTCTTGTCCCCTCCCAGGCCGCTGGGGGTGACAGGGAACTTCGCTCCCTTGGCCCTATTTATGTAGTCAGTAAGAGTCTGGTCTGTATGGTTCACCATAGATAGATAGCCGGGGAGTATGTGGGAAAGCAGGCACATGTCGGTGGAACCCTGCACGTTGGAGGTCCCTCTGAGGGCGTTGATGCCACCCCCGGCAACGCCGATGTTGCCCAGCAACAACTGCATGATGGCGTAGCCCCTGATGTTCTGCGTGCCGTAGGTATGCTGGGTGGTGCCCATGGCATACAATATGGTACCGGCCTTGCCCGGTGCTCCCGTAGCTGCATAGGTCTGACACACCTTAAGGAAGATATCCTCCGTACAACCGGTAACCTCCTCCACTTTATCCAGCGTGAAGTCCTTGTAATTCTCCCACAGCAGCCTCAGGACACACTTGGGATTCAGGTCACTCCAGTCAGTCCAGGTGTTGTTGACCAACGCAGCATCCACATTAGGATTGGTGGTATTGGCGTACTTCCACGTTGATTTGTCATAAGACCCTATCTTGCCCGGAGCGGGCTCAGTGTTCTGTTTGTAACCGATAAACATCCCCGCAGCACCTGATTCCTTCCAACCCTTGAAACCATCGTTAATAATCAACGCAGCGTTGGTATACTGCGTCACGTAGGTAATATTGTACTTCTTGTCCCTCTCCGCCGGGCTCGACGTCTGCATGTCATTTAGTATCCACCGTATCATCCCACCGATAAAGGTGATATCGCAGCCCGACCTCATTGGAGCATAGATGTCCGCTTTCGAGGAAGTTCGGGTGAAGCGTGGGTCAACGCTGATGAGCTTCGCTCCGCGCTCTTTGGCCTTGGTGACCCACTTGAATGATATGGGGTGGTTCTCTGCCGCATTGGACCCGATGACCATGATACAGTCGGAATTCCGAATGTCGATCCAATGGTTGGTCATTGCTCCCCTGCCGAACGACTCTGCCAGAGCCGCTACAGTAGCGGAGTGTCATATACGGGCGCAGTGTTCGACGTACACCAACCCCAGCGCGCGGGCCATTTTCACCAGAAGGTAACACTCTTCATTGTCAAGCTCACCGCCACCGAAGTTACAAATGGCATCGGTGCGGTTCACGTTGTAGGTAGTACCGCCGACGTTAACGGTGGACAGCCAATCCTCATCCCTGGTCTTCTTTATCCTGTCGGCGACCTGGTCTATGGCCCAGTCCCACGAGACCTCCTCCCACTTGTCGCTATAAGCGGCACGATAGAGAGGTTTGGCCAAACGGTTGGGGTTATCCTCGCCATCAACGGTATGGAACTGAATGAGCGCCTGTCCTTTGGAGCAGAGAGTGCCCTCATTTATAGGATGGTCCGGATCACCCTCAACGTTCACTACGTTGCCGTTTTCGGCAGCTGCGATAGCGCCGCAGCCGACTCCGCAATAGCAACAGATCGTCGTCGTCTCGCCGACCTTCTTGTGAAGCGTGATGGGCCGAAAGGGTGCACCTTTCTTCCAGTCCATCCCCTTAAACAAAACGAAACCGGCTGCGCTAGCTCCGGACATCTTAAGGAATGACCTTCGACCTATCTCCATACTTTCCCTCCACTTTCGCTAAGATTCTTGCCTGCAAGTTTAGTCGCATCAGCTATAGTTCACGACTCTCCACACCCCTAGCTGATGCAACAACTCGTTAATCCTTACAAGACCTTAGCATCTTGGCCCGGAATTTGTCAATATCTCCACTAAAAGAATATCGCCCTATTTACTAACATCATTTGTATCAGAAAGAGACCAGCCCTGTCAAGAGGCTATGGATCAACCTGTTGTAGTGGCATTCTGAGCACGGGATAGAACGCAAGAAACAGATGGCTCGACGGAAAGACACTTTTTACTTCTCACTTCCAACCTTATTCCTAGCTGTGATCAGC